>JBOHIT010000594.1:0-6248 GCA_050726155.1 Bradyrhizobium sp. | reverse complement strand
ATCACGCGGTATGGGTCCCGGCTCAAGGCCGGGACGACAACATCATCAATTGATCGGAGACGCCGGCATCGCCTGCCGCGGTGGGGCGCGCCGGCGCGGCTTCGGGGGCGGCGCCGCGGGCTCCGGGTCTCGCAGTGCGCCGATCCGGCGCAACGCCGCTTCGGCGGCACGTTCGCCGCTTTCCCATGCGCCGTCGATGGTGCCCCACAAGGTTTCATGGGTGGCCTCGCCGGCGAAATACATGCAGCCGACCGGCTCGGTCAGCGCCTTGCGCGACGCCTGCCCGCCCGGACCGGCCGACGACATCGCGCCGAGTGCAAAGGGTGCAGCGTTCCAGCGCGTCGCGCTCGATTTCTTCACCGCGGCGGCGACCTCGCTGCCGTAAAGCCTGCTCAACCACTCCACCGCAAACGCGACCATGGCCTTTTCTCCCTGCGCGGAGAGATCGCGGCCGAACGAGCCCGCGACATCGATCGAACACAGCGACGACGCACCCATGTTGGCGTAGAGCAACGCGGTCCGCGTCGAATTGCTCTGCTCGATGATGATGTCGTCGCGCGCGAGGCCGAGCGGATTGCCCGGCATCTGCAACGCGATGCGGTCATAGCTGCCGAGACTCAGTTTGGCGGCGGCATCGACAACGCGCTTGGGAAGTTCGGACGTGAACTTGATGCTGCCCGCGGCCAGCACGTTGCTCGACACCGTGATGATGGCGGCGCGGGCCGCGATCTTGCCGGCGGGCGTTTCCACCGAAACGTCGCGGCTGCCCCAGGAAATCCGGTTCGCCGGCGTCGACAGCGCCAGCGGCACCTGCTCGGCGAGTTTCGCGATCAGCGTGCCCAGCCCCTGGCGGCAGGCGATCGCGGTGTTGCGGTCCTGCGCGCGGACCTTGTCGACGACCGAGACATCCTTCAGGTCCTTGCCGGCGAAGTTGGCGCCGAGCACGAACTCTGCCGTGCCGGCCCAGTCGCCGAGATCTTTCGGCAACGCCGACGCGCAGGAGACGTCGAGCTTGCGCGAGGCCTCGTCAATGGCGCGGTTGGCGCGCACCAGGGCTGCGAGAAATTCCTCGGTTTCGCCGGCGCGGGCGTTGCGGCGGCCGATGCGGATTTTCTGGCCCGACGGCGCGGTCGTGATCTCGAGCCCCGCGGATCGCGCTAGCTTGATCATCGGGTTGGTCTCGGGATTGTGCATCCAGCGCGCGCCGCGATCGAACGGCACGTCGAAGGTGGTGCTATCGGTCTGGCAACGGCCGCCGATTTGACTGGCCGCCTCGACCACGATCACCTTGCGGTTCGCCGCCATGATCCGCCGCGCCGCAGCAATACCGGCCGCACCCGCACCAATCACGACAATGTCAGCCTCGCGCGGCAACGGCGCGGCCCCCGCGCGTCCACCGAAAGCCGGGACCATCGCCAGGCCTGCGGACGCCGACAGGAAATCGCGGCGAGTTGTCATGTCATGGTTTCCGGGGCCTTGAAGGAAAGAGAACAGCTAGCGAACTCTGCCGCATCTCACCGTGCGCAGCAACACTCATGGTAAATCAATCATGATTGATCGTTCTCACGCATGAACTAAATTGAAACGGCTTGCGACCATGCTAAGGGAACAAAAATGCGGTCAAAGAACCGCGGGGGGATTTCATGGGCGTAATGCTCGATACCGTCGGCCAGTTGATTGCGGGCTACCTGCAAAAGGAAGTCCCGGGCTATGAGCCGTTCACGCCCAGCGATCCCGAGCATCTGCGCGGCGTCATCGAACCCGGCGACGTGCTGCTCGTCGAAGGCAACAACCGTATTTCCGGCATCATCAAATACCTCACGCAGTCGACATGGTCACATGCCGCCCTCTATGTCGGCCCGATCGACGGCGCCTCTGAGCCCGATGGCGAGCCGCATGTCCTGATCGAGGCCAATATCGGCGAGGGCGTGACCTCGGCGCCGCTGTCGAAATATTATCCCTATCACACCCGCCTCTGCCGTCCCGTCGGCCTGTCCTACGAGGACCGCATCACGGTGTGCCGCTACGCCATCAACCGGATCGGCTTCGGCTACGACACCAAGAACATCGTCGACCTGATGCGCTTTCTGATCCCGCTGCCGATACCGCAGCGCTGGCGGCGGCGCATGATCGCGTTCGGCTCCGGCGATCCCACCAAGATCATCTGCTCGGCCCTGATCGCCCAGGCGTTCGACGCCGTGCGCTACCCGATCCTGCCCAAGATCACCCGCGCCGCCTCGCGCAAGGCGCGGCGCGAGATCCTCCATATCCGCGATTCGTCGCTCTACATGCCCCGCGATTTCGACATCTCGCCCTATTTCGAAGTCGTCAAACCCACCATCGTGCACGGCTTCGACTACACCGCCTTGCATTGGGCCGACAAGCAGAAGCCGCTCCCGGAGGTAGCCGGCGAATTCGGTGTGTTTCCAGAGGTCGAGTCGCCGTCGACTGTTCCTGAAGCGATTGACCAAGAGGCGTCGCTTCCGGTTTCGGATAAAGAAGTGACCGAGGTCGCGGAACCCCGCGCCCTTCCGCCGGGCAAGGTGGTTGAGGCTGCCTAAAACCTCGCCGCCAGCGTCAGCCGCACCGCAAGCGGCTCCGCCGGATGCACATGGCGATCGGCAACGCCGCCGATCGGCTCGCCCGGCAGCCGCGACAGATAATAATATTCGATCTGGTTGGTCTGTGCGTTGAAGAGATTCAGCACGTCGAGTTGCAGCTGCAGACCATTGTCGAATTTGTAGCCGGCGCGCGCGTTGAAGATCAGCGATGATTGCGAACGCACGCTGTCGTCCTCGATCAGGGGACGCGAGCCGAAATAGCGCGCCCGCAGCGCGCCGAACCAGCCGCTATCGCCGCCGAACGTTACGCCGCCACTCGCGACCAGCGCCGGCGCGCCGGGGATGCGGTTGCCGACGGCATCGACGTCCGTGAAGCGGGCGCGGGTGTAGGCGAAATCGAAATCGAGCGTCATCCACGGCAGCAATTTATACTGGTTGGTCCATTCGACACCGACGCGGCGGCTGGGCCGGCTCGGTTCGGTGGTGCCGGCGTCGCCAACGAACAGCAATTCCGAATCGAAATCCAGAACGAATACCGCCAGCGAACTGGTGAGGCCTTTGATCGCCGTGGTGCGGATGCCGATCTCGGCGCCCTTCGACCGCACCAGCAGCGGCACGCGCTCCTGCGGCGTTACCTTGTCGTTGGGATCGACAGTGATGGTCGCGCCCCTGATATCGTTGGAGTGCAGGCCGTAACCGGCATTGCCGTAGAATTCGGTCTTGTACCAGGGACCGAGGACGATGCCCGCCTTCGGGCTGGTCATCGACGCCTGCGCGCTCCCCGAATTTGCCGGCGTGTCACTGATCACGCGGCCGGCAAAATAATCCTCGCGGATCCCGACCGTGGTGCGCAGCCAGTCGGTCCATCGCGCCGTGGTATCCGCCCACAGCCCGGCATTGCCTTCTTTCACGCCGTCTTCGCGCACCGTTGAAAGCGTCGCGCGCTGCAAGGTGCGAAACAGCCCGACCTGGATATCATCGCCGCGCGTCTGCAGACCGATGCGGGTCTGGGTTTCGATGCCGGCAAAGCGCATATTGAAGGCGTGGCTGGCGTTGAGCCCGTAGACCGTGCGCTTGTCGGTCTGGCTGAACTGGTCGCCATTGACGGAATCGTCGAGGAAGTAGGTAAAATTATTGAACAGATTGAGCGACGAGCGGATCACATAGGCGCTGACCTTGCTCTGGCCGTATGCGCTCGACTGCGCCCAATTGCCCGAGAGCGAGAAGCGGCTCGAGGTTCCGCCATCGGTCGGATCGAGCGAGCCGTAACGCGCGATAACTCCCTGATCGATCGCGCGCTGCGCCACCTGATCGGTCGAATTCCAGCCGTTGGAATAGGCCATACCCGACAACGTAAAGCCGTCGGTCGCCGTGCCCTGGCTGTAGCGCAGCACGCCATTCAGCTTGCGGACGTTATCAGGCACATCCCATGGCCCGTTGTATGTGTTGGCCTCGACGGCCGCGAGCAGCGCGCCCTCGCCCATTGTGGTCGATCCTGCCGCGAGCCCGCGCCGGTAACCGAAACTACCGACGGTAATCTCGGTGAGGTTCTTCGGCAGCGTGTTGACGTAGTCGATGCCGACAGCGCCGGCGGAGGCAAAGTCGCCCTGATCGGCGAAGTAAGGCCCCTTGCGGACGTTGACCGACTGCACCAGTTCCGGAATCAGGAAATTGATATCGGCATAGCCCTGGCCGTGGCCATGGGTCGGCATGTTGACCGGCATGCCGTCGACGGAGATCGCAAGATCCGTCCCATGGTCGAGATTGAAGCCGCGCAGAAAATACTGGTTGGCTTTGCCCTCGCCGGAATGCTGGGTCACGATCAGACCCGGCACGGCTTCCAGCAGCTCGCCGACCCGCGAGGCCGGACGGGCGTTCAACTGCTCGCCGCTGATGCGAGCCTCGCTGGCCGCGGTGGGTTGAAGATAGCCCGGCCCCGAAGTCGCGGTGTCGGATGTTACGCCGCCCACCGGCGCCGGTGCTGCCGGTTGGTTCGCCTGAACGACGGGTGCGTTACGCGCGCCTCGCGCGCGGCGCGGGGACGGTTTGATCCGCTTTGGCAGCACCGCGTCGGGCTGCGTCACCGTCACCGGCGGAAGCTGGCCAACCGCGGCGATGGTCTGCGCGTCGGCTACGGACGCCAACAGGCCAAGCAATGTTGCGGCGGAAAATATCTGCCAGACGACAACACGCAACGCCCATGCCCCCGCATGATAACTGCTACAACCGCACAGCTCGACCTAACCCGGCCAGTTACGCTAGCAAGCGCAGTATGATGATACAACGATAATATCATACTGCCGAGAAGACGGAATTTTGGGATGCAACGGATCACGATTACGATCGAAGACGATTTGCTGGCGGAGATCGACGCCGCGGCCAAGGCGCGCGGCTACCAGAACCGCTCCGAGATCATCCGCGATCTCGCGCGCGCCGGGCTGCAGCAAAGCGCGGAGGATGCCGCACCCTCAGGGCAATGCGTCGCCGCGCTGGTCTATGTCTACGACCATGCCGCGCGCGACCTGTCGAAACGGCTGGTGCAGAATTTCCACGGTCATCACGATCTGTCGCTGGCGACGCTGCACGTCCATCTCGACGACGACAGCTGCATGGAGGTGACGGCGCTAAAGGGCTCATCCGGCGAAGTCCGGCATTTCGCCGACCACATCATCGCCGAACGCGGCGTGCGCTATGGCCGCGTGGTGATGATCCCGACCGCTGCACCCGCCAAGAAGCCGCGGGCGCGCAAGCGCGCCCATAAGCACGATTGAAGATTCGGATCAGGCGACCTTCGCCGCCGTCCCGCACGGCAATCCCGCACGCGCCATGCCGCCATAGAGCTGCTCGCCCGGCATTTCCGATTTCAGGATCGCGCGCACCGCGACCAGCTTCTCGATATCGATGCCGGTCGGAAAGCCCTTGCTCTCGCACAGGAACACGAGATCCTCGAACACGACATTGCCGGTCGCACCCGGCGCGAACGGGCAGCCGCCGAGGCCGCCGAGCGATCCGTCCAGCACGCGCGCGCCGGCATCGAGCGCTGCGGAGGCGTTGGCGATGCCCATGCCGCGGGTGTCGTGCAGATGGATGCAGACCGGCTTGGTGCCCGCGATCTTGACCACCGCGGCGGTGAGTTCGCCGACCTGCTTCGGCCCGGCATAGCCGACGGTGTCGGCGACCGCGACCATATCGACGCCGGCCTCGAACAGCTTTTCCGCGATCTTGATGACTTCCTTCGGATCGACGGCACCGACGATCGAACAGCCCAGCGCCATCGAGATCGCGGCGTTCACGATCGGCTTGTGGTCGGTGGCGTCGCGCAGTTCGCAAAGCCGCTTGACGTTGGTTATCGCGGATTCGCGGCTGCGGTTGGCATTGGCCTGGCTGTGCTCTTCGGTCGCCGAGACCACGGTCGCCACTTCGGCCACACCTGAGGCCAGCGCCTCGTTGACGCCGCGCTCGTTCAGCGCCAACCCGACGCCGTGCGCGCCCGGCAGCGAGGCGATGGTGGCAACGATGTCGCGGACATCGACAAATTGCGGAAACGTGCTGGCGGGCAGGAACGAGCCGACCTCGAAATGCCGCACCCCCGCGCCGTACTCATCGCGGATCCAGCGCTGTTTGGCAGATGTCGAGGGAAACGTCTTCACCAGTTGCAGGCCGTCGCGCAAGCCCGTTTCGCGCAGG
>JBOHIT010000593.1:0-6039 GCA_050726155.1 Bradyrhizobium sp. | reverse complement strand
TCATGTTTCAGTTCGGAGAACGACATATGATCAACTGGAGCCGGCGGATTCTTGCGGCAGTTGTCGCGAGCCTTATCGTCTTCGGAAGCTCCGCGTCAGGAGTCAGTGCCAAGGAAAAAGTCTTTCGCGTAGCGTTTCAGAAAGGTGGCGGAAATCTCATCTTTCTCAAGGAGCGTGGTATCCTTGAGCGCAAGCTTGCGCCGCTCGGCTGGACGGTCACCTGGACCGAATTTCCGGCGGGACCGCAATTGCTGGAGGCCCTCAACGTAGGCGCCGCCGATTTTGGTCCTGTCGGCGAGGCGCCGCCGATTTTTGCGCAGGCCGCGGGAGCCGATATCATCTATGCCGGCTATGAGCCGGCTTCGCCCAGGAATGAAGCCATCATCGTACCGAAGGACAGCAAGATCCGGACGATCGCCGATCTCAAGGGCAAGCGGGTCGCGCTCAACAAAGGTTCGAACGTCAATTATTTTCTGGTACGTGCGCTCGAATCCAATGGCCTGACCTACAAGGATATCGAGCCGGCCTATCTTGCTCCCGCAGATGCGCGCGCGGCCTTCGAACGTGGAGCCATTGATGCGTGGGTGATCTGGGATCCCTATTATGCCGCCGCCGAGATCAGTCTCAATGCGCGCCTTGTCGCTGACGCCACCGGTCTGGCCGCCAATGTCGCGTTCTACATCGCCACCCGAAAGATTGCCGAGGAAAATCCAAAGGTCCTGGAGAGCGTGCTGTCAGCTATCGACGAGATCGATGGCTGGATCAAGGTCAATCAAAAGCAGTATGCCGCCGAGCTAAGTCCGAAGATCGGGCTTCCGGTGGACGTCATCGAACGATCCGTGGGGCGGGCCGAGTTTGGAGCGCGTCGCGTCGATGCGGCGACGCTCGTTGAGCAACAGAAAATTGCCGACACCTTCACCCGTTTGCAACTTATTCCGAAATCCATCGTGGTGAAGGATGCTGCCTGGAAGGCCGAATTCTGACGCGTGTTGTTTGACGCGTCGTTGAACCGCCACGACCGGCGCGATCCGGGTCGGGTGAGTGAGATTCGCGAAATCTGGAATCGGTCGTATTCCAGTTTCGCGAATTTTGTTTTTGTATTCCGGAATTGCCTTTCGTTTGATCATGCGTGCTTGCGCAAAAACCGTTGCATCGCGCGGCGATATCAATGTGGAGATAATCTCTCCGTTCGCTTTCACATTCAAAATTCCATTTCATTGACGATGGCGTTGCTGCCGCGCATCATTTGAACGTCAAATCAAACGAGACGGGACGGGAGTCCCGCCGGTGTTGAACCGAATAACCGATCGCCAGTGTGGAACATAACGGGCCGCAGCACCGACGTGCTGCGCCGACGGCGGCGCCATGCCGTTCGAAAGCAGGAGTGCAGGATGTCACAAGAAGAACAGAACAATAGATCGCGGCTGGATCGCCGCACCTTGCTGCGCGGTGGGGCCGCGGCAGCGTTTGCCGCACCGTTAGGCGTGTTCGGCGCGCAGGCCTTCCCGTTCAGCGTGGCGACGCCGAACATCGACTTCACGCAATTCCCGATCTGCAAGACCGCATCCGACGCGCCGGCGCTGACTGGCGCGCCACGAAAGCTTAAACTGTCATGGAACGCCGGCGCGGTCTGCCTCGTGCCGGTTCCAGTGGCGATCGACCACGGATTCTTCAAGAAGCACAATCTCGACGTCGAGTTGATCAACTACAGCGGCTCGACCGACCAGTTGCTGGAGGCGATCGCAACCGGCAAGAGCGACGCCGGACTCGGCATGGCCTTGCGCTGGCTCAAGCCGCTCGAGCAGGGGTTCGACGTCAAGATCGCGGCCGGAACCCACGGCGGCTGCATGCGGGTGCTGTCGCGCACCAATTCCGGGGTCGACAAACTGACCGACCTCAAGGGCAAGATCGTCGCGGTCGGCGATCTCGGCGGGCCCGACAAGAATTTCTTCTCGATCCAGCTCGCCAAGCAGGGCATCGATCCCAACAGGGATGTCGACTGGCGCGCCTATCCCGGCAATTTGCTGCAGCTTGCGGTCGAGAAGGGCGAGGTGCAGGCGTTCCTGGCCTCCGATCCGATTGCCCATATCTGGCTGAAGGACAGCGCTTACAAGGAGGTCGCTTCAAATCTGGACGGTGAATACAAGGACAAGACCTGCTGCATCCTCGGATTGCGCGGCAGTCTGGTGCGCGAAGAACCGCAGGTCGCGCGCGCGATCACGCAGGCGCTGCTCGATGCCGCGATGTACACCGCGCAAAACCCTGATGTCGCCGCGGCCTCGTTCCAGCCTTACGCGCCCAAGGCGGCGAGCCTGCAGGATCTGCAGGCCATGGTCCGCTACCACACCCATCATCACCATCCCGTCGGCGAGGTCCTGAAACGGGAACTGAAGGCTTATGCCGACGACCTGAAGAGCGTCTCGGTCTTCAAGGCCAGCACGGACACGGCGAAATTTGCGGAGCGGATCTATGTCGACGTATTCGGTGTCTAAGACGGTCGCATTGGCGCAATCGGCGGAGGAAGGCGTAGCACTTTCGGGGCGGCCGCTGTCGTTGGCGTTCGCCTTTCCGGCGGGCGGGACCGGCGTGTTCGCGAGCCTGGCCTGGGCCGGCTTCGGCATCTCGTGTCTGTGGTGGCCGGATATCGGCGACTGGACGCGCACGCACCAGCTCGCGGCCGCCGCCTTTGTCATCTCGGGCGCTATTTTCCTGGCGACGGTGGCGGGCAGCCGGTTGGGGCGTTTCAACGCAGGCTTGCAGCGGCGCGCACCGTGGCTGCTGGTATCAGCATTGTTCCTGACGCTATGGGAAGTCGCGACCGCCAAGTTCGCGTGGTTGCCGCTGCCGTTCTTCCCGCCGCCGCAATCGATCATCGAGGTTTACACCGACGATCTGCCCAAATTGCTGGACAGCATCTTTGCCTCGGTCAAACTTCAACTCGGCGGATACGTGATTGGCGCCACGGTCGGCTTCCTGACCGGCGTATCGATCGGCTGGTCGCGCAGCGTCGGATACTGGGTGCATCCGGTGCTGCGTTTCATCGGACCGTTGCCGGCGACGGCTTGGCTCCCGATCGCGTTCTTCACCTTCCCGTCGAGCTGGAGTGCCAGCACGTTCCTGATCGCGCTGGCGACCGGATTTCCTGTCACGGTGCTGACCTGGTCCGGGGTCGCGAGCGTCAGCAATGCCTATTACGACGTGGCGCGAACGCTCGGCGCCAAGCCGTCGTTCCTGGTGCTGAAGGTCGCCATTCCCGCCGCACTCCCGCATGTCTTCGTCGGCCTGTTCATGGGCCTCGGATCGTCGTTTGCGGTTCTGGTCGTAGCCGAAATGATCGGCGTCAAGGCCGGGCTCGGCTGGTATCTGCAGTGGGCGCAGGGCTGGGCGGCGTACGCGAACATGTATGCCGCGCTGATTGTGATGTCGCTGTTGTGCTCCGGCGCGATCACGCTGCTGTTCCGGACCCGCGACCGTCTGCTGATCTGGCAGAAGGGGGTCGTCAAATGGTAGCGCATGCTCTTGCCGAAGCGGTCACTTACCCGGCCGTAGGCGCCTCGCTCGATGTCGAGCGCATCAGCCACGCCTTCGACATCGACGGCACCGTCTTGCCGGTGCTCGATGACGTGAATTTCAGCGTCAAGCCGGGCGAGTTCATCGCGCTGCTCGGTCCATCCGGCTGCGGCAAGTCGACTCTGCTGCGGCTGGTCGCGGGGCTCGAAGCGCCGCGATCCGGCGTGTTGCGCGAGGATGGCGATCCCGTCACCGGGCCGTTTCCGTCCCGCGTCGTGGTGTTTCAGGATCCGACGCTGTTTCCGTGGCGAACCGTCTGGAACAACGTTGCACTGGGGCTTGAGGCGCAAGGCATTCTGAAAAGCCAGCGGCAGCGTGTCGATGCCGCACTCGAACTGGTCGGGTTGACGCAGTTTCGCAATGCCTATCCGCATCAATTGTCGGGTGGCATGGCGCAGCGTGTCGCGCTGGCGCGGGCACTGGTGAACGATCCCAAAATCCTCATCCTCGACGAACCGCTCGGCAAGCTGGATTCGCTGACGCGGATCACGATGCAGGCCGAACTCGTCGCGCTCTGGCAGCGCAAGGGTTTTACCACGCTGCTGGTGACGCATGACGTCGAGGAAGCCCTGTTCCTCGCCAACCGCGTCATCGTGTTCAGCGACCGGCCCGCGCGCATCGAGGCCGACATCGCGGTCGATCGTCCCTATCCGCGGCACCGCGGCGATCCCAGGCTGGCGGAACTGCGCCGAAACATTCTTGGCCTGCTCGGGTTGGATGCCACATGGTGAGCGCGATCAACAGTTCGATACGCAAGGAGCCTCCGGCGGATGCCGCGCCGGTGCCGTACGATTGCGCGCGGGCGCTCGCTTCCGAATTTGCGGCGCGGGCGGCGCAGCATGATCGCGACGCCAGCTTTCCGTTCGATAACTTCAAGGAGCTTGCCGAAGCGGGATTGTTGGCTCTGACCGTGCCGACCGCGCTCGGCGGCCTTGGTGCGGGTGCGCTCGATACGGCGCGCATCCTCGGCATCTTCGGCAAGGCCGATCCTTCGACGGCGCTGGTGCTGTCGATGCATTACATCCAGCACCTGGTAATGGCGCGGAGCACGCGCTGGCCGGGGCGTCTGTCGCGCAAGCTGGCGCGGGAAGCGGTCGACGGCGTGGCGCTGGTCAATGCGCTGCGGGTCGAGCCTGATCTGGGTTCGCCGGCGCGCGGCGGGCTGCCGGCGACAACAGCGCGGAAGACCGAAACCGGCTGGCGGCTCTCGGGTCGCAAGATCTATTCGACCGGCGCACCGATCCTGAAATGGTATGCGGTGTGGGCGAAGACCGACGAACCGGACACGCGCGTCGGCCTGTTCCTCGTGCCCGCGGGATTGCCGGGCACACGGATTGTCGAGACATGGAATCATCTCGGCCTGCGCGCCAGCGGCAGCCATGACGTCGTGTTCGAAGACGTCGTGTTCCCGCTCGACCACGAGATCGATGTCCGCAAGCCCGAGGAATGGCGGGTGCCGGATTTCACCCAATCTACCGTGCATGCGATCTTCGTGGCGGCGATCTATGACGGCGTCGCGCGCGCCGCGCGCGACTGGCTGGTCGAGTTCCTGAAGAACCGGAAGCCCTCCAACCTCGGCGCATCATTGGCGACCTTGGCGAGGGTGCAGGAGATCGTCGGCGGCATCGAGGCGCGGCTTGCCGTCAATGCGCGCCTGATTGACAGTTTCGCCGGCGATTTCGACGATGGCGTGCTGCTGAGCGCGTCCGAATCCAACATCGTCAAGCTCACCGTTACGAACAATGCGGTCGCCATTGTGGAAGACGCGCTGTCGCTGACCAGCAATCACGGCCTCACCCGCGCCAATCCGCTGGAACGGCACTATCGCGATGTGCTGTGCGGGCGGGTCCACACCCCGCAGGACGATGCCACGCGCGTCAATGCCGGCCGTCTGGCGCTCGGCGTCTGAACGATTAGCGAACCAATCCCAAACTCCGGAGTTAGCCAATGTCTGTGGAATTCATCGGATACATCAGCAACAACAATTCGTCCGAAACCATCGTGCGGAACGGCCCGGTTCTCGACCGCTATCATATCGAGGCCGTGGCGAAAGCGCATGAGAACGCCGGTTTCGATCGCGTCCTGCTGGCGTTTCACTCCACCACGCCGGACGGACTGCAGATCGGCCAGCATGTGCTTGGCGTAACCGACAAGCTCAATGTTCTGATCGCACAGCGGCCGGGCTTCACCGCGCCCACGCTGCTCGCCCGGCAGCTTGCGACCGTGGATCAACTCTCCGGTGGCCGCGTCGCGCTGCATGTCATCACCGGCGGCAATGCCACCGAGCTGAAGCAGGACGGCAATATCATCGACGACAAGGATGAGCGCTACATCAGGACCAGCGAATTCCTGGATGTGGTTCGCGCCGAATGGAGCAGCGAAAAGCCGTTTTCCTATGATGGCAAATATTATCAGGTGCAGAACGGCTTCTCGCAGGTGAAGCCGTATCGCAGCGAGGGCATCCCGATC
>JBOHIT010000592.1:0-9972 GCA_050726155.1 Bradyrhizobium sp. | reverse complement strand
GGCTCGGGCTGTGCCGGCCTGTCGGCGGCGGTCACCGCGGGACATCAAGGCCTCAACGTCCTGGTCGTCGAGAAGGAGCCGCGCTTTGGCGGCACCACCGCGCGTTCCGGCGGCTGGCTGTGGATCCCCGGCACATCACTGGCGCGCAACTGGGGCATCGTCGAAAGCCCGGATCAGGCACGGACCTATCTGCGCCATGAGGCCGGCAACGCATACGAAGCCGCCCGGGTCGATGCGTTTCTGACCGCCGGGCCCGAAGCGGTGGATTTCTTCACCGAGAAAACCGCGGTGCGCTTCGACATGCCGCTGACCTTTCCGGATTATCACGCGGAGGCGCCCGGCGGCGCGCAAGGCGGCCGTTCGATGGTGACGCGGCCGTTCGACGGCCGTGAACTCGGCGAGCACCTCAAGGATATCGGCGCACCTCTGCCCGAACTCACCGTGTTCGGCATGATGCTGGGCTCCGGCAAGGAGATCGTCCACTTCATGCGCGCAACGAAGTCGCTGACCTCGGCGTTGTTTGTCGCCAGGCGGCTGTCGAAGCATCTGGTCGACGTGATCCGCCATGGCCGCGGCATGAACCTCACCAACGGCAATGCGCTGGCTGGACGGCTCGCCAAATCGGCGTTCGATTTGAAAATTCCATTGTGGCTGTCGTCGCCGGTGCGCGAACTCATCACCGACAACGGCACGGTGCGCGGCGCCATCGTCGAGCGTGAGGGGCACAAAATCCGCGTCACCGCCAAACGCGGCGTCGTCCTCGCCTGCGGCGGCTTTCCGCATGACGTAGCGCGGCGCAAGGCGATGTTCCCGCATGCGCCAACCGGCAACGAGCACTATTCGCCGGGTCCTGTAGGCAACACCGGCGACGGCTTGCGGCTCGCGGAAACTGCCGGCGGTAGCGCCGAGGATTCACTGCCGAACGCCGCGGCGTGGGTGCCGGTCTCGATCACCACGCGCACGGACGGCTCTAAAGGCGTGATGCCGCACTTCATCGATCGCGCCAAACCCGGCGTGATCGCGGTGACACGCGGCGGCGCGCGCTTTGCCAATGAAGGCAATTCCTACCACGATTTCGTGCAGGACATGATGAAGGCCGCCAAGCCTGGCGATGAGATCACCGCGTTTCTGCTGTGCGATCACCGCGCCCTGCGCAAGTACGGCCTCGGCTGCGTGCCGCCGTTTCCGATGCCGCTCGGCCATCACTTGCGCACTGGCTATCTCAAGCGCGGTGCGACGCTGGCAGAACTCGCGAGCCAGGCCGGTATCGACGCCAAGGGCCTCGAGGCAACCGTCGCCGAATTCAACAAGACCGCCGCCGATGGACAGGACCCGGCATTCGGCAAGGGCTCGCGCGCCTATAACCGCTACCAGGGCGATGCGCTGCACGGCCCCAACCCCTGCATCGCGCCGATCAAGGACGGACCGTTTTATGCGATCAAGATGGTGATCGGCGATCTCGGCACCTATGCCGGCATCCGGACCGACGCCAACGCACAAGCGATCGATGCGCAGGGCCAGCCGATCGCGGGCCTCTATGCGGTCGGCAACGACATGGCGAGCATCATGGGCGGTAATTATCCCGGCGCCGGCATCACGCTCGGCCCGGCATTGACGTTCGGTTACATCGCGGGGAAGCACATCGCGGGAGAAGCGGCACAAGCGGCGCGCCGGTAGGGCGGCCCTGACAGCGCACCAAGCTGCCATCGATCCCGTTGGACCGGAATGCCGCGGCCGCCAGGGCGGCCGCAGCGTTTGGTTGCGAACACCCGGGCCTATTGGTGCCAGTTGGTCGCAATGGCGAGCTGCACCCCGCTATCGCCGGGCGCCTGCGTCGCGATTGTCGGATCGAAGCCGGCATGGGCGGAGGAGAAGGTCGCCATCGCCTGGACCAGTTGCGACACGCCGGCACCGATCTTCATGCCATCGGCCGTCTTGATCTCCTGCAACTGCGATCCTCCGCCGCTGAACCAGCCGGCAACCGTGACCAGGTCATGGCTGCCCATGACCGCGATCGAGAGATCGTTGCCGTTGCGCTGGAACCAGAGCTGGTCGGCCTTGACGCCGGCGCCGAAGTCGAGTTCGCCGCTCGGTGCCGTACTCGCCGCCGTGCCGTTGACGATCCGGTCCTGTCCACCGCCATGGCCGAACTGGAAGGTGTCGGTGCCGCCACCTCCGGTCAGCACATCGTTACCGGAGCCGCCGAACAACACATCATTGCCGGTGCTACCGGTGATGTTCGAACTGGTGGCTATCGCCGTCGGCAACGCCACGGCGCCCACGATGTTGATGACCTGCGAGACGGTCCTGCTGTCAGTCACGGCCCCGGTCGTAAGCGTCGCATGATCGGTCGCGGTGGCGTTGACGGTGAGCAGGAAATCGCCGGTGAAGCCTTGCGGCGGCACCACCGTCAGGCCGTGGAGCGCCCAGCCGGTGACGTCGACGCTGGTATTTCCCGCCGTCGCCGTGAAGCTGTTCAATCCATCCGTCACTCGCACGCCGACCGGAATGTTCGACACCGAGACGGTGAGTGTCTCTGAGCCGTCCGTGTCGGTCAGGTTGGCCGAGAGATCGAGCTTCGCCGGACCCGGAGTTGCCGTGTTGCCGATCGAGAATATCTGGTTCACGATTCCATCGTCCTGCGGATCGAGATGGCCGCTCTGGTCGGACCACGAGACCATGACGCGGCCACCCGGAAGCGCGACAACCGAGGGGAATTGCTGATACTCCTCCGTTGTCGTGTTGACCAGGATCTCGCCGCCGACCCGGGCGCCATTCGGATCGTAGACCTGCATCTTGATCGAGGCGGGCTCGGCATCGCCCACGGTGCTGTTATCCGTCCAGACGACGACGACGAAGCCGTTGTCGAGTTCCGTCACCACCGGGAACTTCTGGTAGTTGTCCGTGGCGGTATTGGCCACGAGCATCGGGCCGACCTTGTTGCCGGAAGCGTCGAAGAACTGCACGTCGATCGACGAATCGTTGGTATCGGGGCCGGTATTCGCCGAAGCTTCCCAAACCACCACAAAGCCGCCGTTCGACAGCCCGGTGACAGTGGGGCTTTCGTTCACGAAGTTGATGCCCCTGGTATCGACCAGCACCTCTCCGCCGACCTTGTTGCCGGCGTCGTCGAATCTCTGCGCGATGATCGAGCCGGAACGTGTCTCGTCACCACGCAGGAAACTGTTGTCGCGCCAGGTTGCGACAAAGCCGCCGCCTTTCAGGGTAGCGATCGACACCGAGTCCTGATCGGCGGTCGTCAGCGTATTGATCTGGAGCTCGCCGCTTTTCGCGGTGCCGTCAGCACTGAACAGCCGCGCCTTGACGGCAGCACCGTTGCCATCGCCGTCGCCGTGGTCCGCCCAGGCCACGACGAAGTCGCCATTGCGCAGCGCCGTGATGGAGGCATGCTCCTGCGTTCCCTGCGTCGACGTATGGACCAGGAACCCGCCGGTAACCGGGGTGCCGTCGGCCCGGAACACCCGCGCCTTGACCGCACCCTCGGACCCGTCAGCCCCGGTCCCGTCAGCATTGCTCTCACTCTCCCACGCTACGACGAAGTTGCCGTTGGCGAGTATAGAGACCTGGGGTGCTCGCTGATGGCCGTCGACCGCCACATTGACCCGGAACTCGGCGCCGGCCTTGCTGCCGTCGGCATTGAAACGCTGAGCCCGGACCTGGGTGAAATTTGAACCCGTATAACTCGTGTCCGACCAGGCGATCACGTATCGGCCATCGGCGTATGCCGCCATCGAGGATTGGAACTGGCCGCCCGCCAACGTGGTGTTGATCAGAACCTCGCCGCCCACTCTGTTGATGCCCGCAGGCCCGTTCGATTCCTGCACCACCGACAGCGTCGGCGCGTCCGCAACCGGCGCCACATTGACGGTCACCGTTGCCGTGCTGGTACGCCCGCTCGCGTCCCTCAGCGTATAGTCGTACTTGGCAATCCCGCTGAAGCCGGCGACCGGCACAAAGGCAATATTGCCATTGACCATCGAGACCGTTCCGTGTGTCGCGTTGCCGACCGAGGACACCGTCAAGGCGGTGCCTGACAGATTGGTAGCGTCCGCGATCAAAGAGGCGGCCGAGACCACGAGCGAGTTGTCCTCGTTCCCCGTCTTGAGTTCATTGGCAGCGACGAACTGCTTGCCGGGATCGGTGACGGCGATGTTGAACGTCTTGTCGAAGCTCAGGCCGCCCTGATCCGTCACCCGCACATTGATTCCGCGTGACGTGCCGGCCGCGAAGTCGATCTTGGTGCTATCAGCCACGGTGATGATGCCGGTATTGGCATTGATCGCAAAAGCGCCGCCGGCATTGTCGATCAACGCGTAGCGCAAGACGCTGCCGGCATCCGGGTCAGCGCCGGTGACGGTACCGACCACGGTGCCGTTCGCGGAACTCCCGACCACCGAACCGCCCGTCAGCGTTTCGTTGGTTGGGGTCTCGTTGACGTTGGTGACATTGAGATTGAAGGTCTTGGTGAAGGACGCTCCCGTCTGATCCCTCACCTGAACCGCGATGCCGTGCGTGGTCGCGGCCTCGAAGTCGAGCAGGGTTCCGTTGGCCACCGTGATGATGCCCGTGTTGGCGTCGATCGCGAAACGGCCGCCGGCATTGTTGGTGAGCGAATAGGTAAGGACCGCTCCCGGTTGGGAATCGACCCCCTGCACGGTCCCGACCACGGTGCCGATCGCTACATTTTCGGCCACCGATCCGCCGGACAGAATCTCGTCGGTGATAACGCTCGGCCCCGCGCTGCCGACCGAGAAGATCTGTGACTTGACGCCAAATCCGCTGGTGTCGCCTCCCGCACCGCTCCCGTCGCTCCACGAGATGATGAAGCTGCCATTGGCAAGCGCGGCCACCGAAGGAAACTGCTGATCGCCCGCCGTCGACGTGTTGACCAGGAACTCGCCGCCTACCCGGTTGCCATTCGCGTCCAGCACCTGTGCCTTGATCGAGGTACCGGTGGTGTCGCCATTCTCCTCGCTGTGATCCTCCCATACGATGACGATGAAACCGTTGCTGAGCTCCGTCACGACAGGGGTCTTCTGGTATTCGGTCGCCGACGTGTTGGCCACGATCTCGCCGCCGACCTTGCGACCGGAAGCGTCGAAGATCTGCACCTTCATCGCGGAATCGTCGGTATCGGGACCGAAGTTCGCCGAAGCCTCCCAGGTCACGACAAAGCCGCCGTTCGACAGCCCGACGATGCTGGGGCTCTCATTCGCAAAGTTGATACCATTGGTGTCGACGAGCAACTCGCCGCCGACCTTGACGCCGTTCGCGTCGAACATCTGCGCCTTGATCGAGCCACCTCGCGTGCCGTCCCCGTTCAAGCCGCTGTTGTCTTGCCAGCTCACGACAAAGCCGCCGTTCTTGAGCGACGCGACCGAAGGTTCGTCCTGGAAGCTTGACGTAATTGTATTGACCAGAAACTCGCCGCCGGCCTTGCTGCCGTTGGCATTGAAGAGCTGCGCCTTGATGGCAGAACCGCTGCTGTCGCCGCCGACACCGCTAGTGTCGGTCCAGGTCACGACAAAGCGGCCATTGGCCAGGGCCGTGATGGCGTGCTCGTTCTGTGTTCCCTGTGTCGTCGTGTTGACCAGAAACTCGCCGCCGACCTTGCTGCCGTTGCCGTGATATAGCTGGGCCTTGATAGCGCCGCCGCTCGCATCGCCGCCTTTGCCGCTCTCATCTTCCCAGGCCACGACAAAGTCGCCATTGCTGAGCACACTCACCTTGGGCCTGCGCTGCTCCAAGGCCGTGGTGGTGTTGACCCGAAACTCGCTGCCGACCTTGTGGCCGCTGGCGTCGAAAATCTGAGCCTTGACCTGCGCGTTTGAAAAATCGTTGGCCGAATAGCTGGTGTCGGTCCAGGCCATCACGAAGCCGCCATCGGCAAACGTCGCGATCGAGGAGAAAAACTGTCCGCCCGCCGTCGTGGTGTTGACCAGAAACTCGCCGCCTTGCTTGGTGATGGCATCACCAGGCGCGCTCAACGCCGCCGCAACCGACAGCGCCGGCGCGTCCGCAACCGGGGCAACGTCAATGGTCGCGGTATGAACCGTGGCCACACCGTGATTATCGACCAGCGTGTAGTCGAATGTAGCGATCCCGTTGAAATCTTGATCCGGCTGGAAAACGACCTTTCCCTTGTTCAGCGTGACGGTCCCGTGGGCCGCATGGCCGACTGATCGCAAAATCTGAGAACCTCCATTCGTCAGCGATGAGGTTGTGATTGAAAGCGGTTGATCTTCCGTTGCAGCAAACGAAGCGATATCGGACAACTGTGCCAGCGATGCCTTTTTCATTTTATAGCTCCCTCTTCATTTTCTGTTTGTTATGAAATTGTCGAGATTGTCACGAACGCTTCAGCGCAGCCTCAGCCTGAATTCTTCAAGCCCGGGTCCGACTCCTGCCAGCGGGAATCGATTCTTCATCGGGTGTCCGCATACGGCGCAACCACGCCGACAGTTGCGGGCGCAGGCAACAAGCCAGCCAAACCCAGGCACGGACATTCCTCCCGGGCCAGGTCGATGACAGGCAAGTCGATGACAGATAGAGTGATGCAGAAAGTGTGATGCAGAAAGTGTGACGTCAGAAGTGTGATGTCAGAAGAGTCCGGAAAACAGCGGCGACGAACCCGATTGGGTTTTCAGCAGCGGATGCAGTTTGCAAAGATTGCCCTCCCACAACGGTATTGCGCCACGCCGCATCCGCCTTTGCAAATGGAGAAATCCTTGCCGCGAACTTGCGGAATTCTTGCGATCAAAAAAAATAATTCGACAAAGAGGATTTCAATTCAGTTCAAAATCGATGCTTATGTTTCAAACTCGTCCGAACCAAACCGCATCACGACGTTGCCGCTGCAGCGTCGGCGGGCAACTAACCCGGCGCCGGCATCACGCCCGGCCGGCGCCGACGTCCGGTTACATTGCGGGGCGGCACATCAGGGGCAGGCGTCATGACGGAAACGGATTTGAAGGAGACGTGTTTGCCGATCCTGCACCATTTCGAAGCCTCGCCGTTCTCGGAGAAGATCCGCGTCATCTTCGGCTTCAAGCGGATCGCCTGGCGGTCGGTGCTGATCCCGCGCATCATGCCGAAGCCGGACCTGGTGCCGCTCACCGGCGGCTATCGCCGCACCCCGGTGATGCAGATCGGCGCCGACATTTTCTGCGACACCCAGATCATCCAACGCGAGATCGAGGCGCGCTTTCCGGAGCCGACGCTGTTTCCGGACAACGGCGGCGTGCCCTGGATGGCGGGCCTGTGGACCGACCGTATCTTCTTCGGCAGCGCCGTGTTGCTGGTGTTCGGCTCGCTGGGCGACAAGGTCCCGCAGGATTTCATCGACGACCGGACCAAGTTGCGCGGCGCGCCGTTCGATGTGAAGGCGATGGCGGCGGCATTGCCGCATCATCGCGATCAGTTCCGCAGTCAGGCGGCGATGATCGAAGCGCAGCTCGCGCACGGCAAGAAGTGGCTGCTCGGCGACTTCAGCCTCGTCGATGCCGGCTGTTACATGAACATCTGGTATCTTCGCTCGAACCTGCCGGCGCTCGCCAACGAACTGCTGGCCGAATTTCCGCGGCTGCGCGAGTGGGAGGAACGGGTCCGGGCGCTCGGCCACGGCACGCGCAGCGAAATCTCGGGAAAGGATGCGCTCGCCATCGCGGCGAAGACCTCACCTGCGATCCCCGCGAAAGAGGCGACGCGCGCTTTCGAAGGGCACAAGGTCGGCGACCGCGTGACGGTTTCGGCGGATGAGCCGGTCAAGACACCGATCGAGGGCGAGATCGTCTCGCTCTCCGCTCATCACATCGCGATCCGGCGGCACGATCCTGACCTCGGTGAGGTCGTGGTGCACTTTCCGCGGCTGGGATATATCGTATCCGCCGCCTGATCTTGCCGCCTCCCTCAGTTAGGTGTTGGCGCGTTGGGATCGAGCAGCTTTTCACGCTTGAGTTCGCTCCAGAGTTCGACCGGAATCTGCGCCGACAGGCGGGTGACATTCTGCTTCACTTCTGTGGTGCTGAGCGCTCCCGGGATGACCGAGCACACGGCCGGATGGAACAGCGGGAACTGCATGGCGGCGGCCCCGAGTTCAACGCCGTGGCGCCGGCATACGGCCTCGATCTTCTGTGCTTTCTCGATCAGGTGTGCGGGCGCCGCGGCATAGTCATGCGTGGCGCCAGGCTTCACACCGCCGGTGAGGATGCCCGAATTATAGGGACCGCCCAGGATCACGGACACGTTGCGCTTCACGCATTCCGGCAGGAATGCTTCGAGCCCGCCCTGCTCGAGCAGCGTATAGCGGCCGGCCAGCAGCATGCAGTCGAAGTCGCCGGCCTGAATAAAGCGCAGGCTGGTGTCAGCCTCGTTGATGCCGACGCCGATGGCGCCGATGATTCCGGCCCTTCGCAACTCGTCGAGCGCTTTGAAGCCGGAATCCATCACCGTCTTGAAGCGCTGTTCAAGGACGGCGCGATCCCTGGTGGTCCAGAAGTCGATATCGTGGATCAGGGCAATGTCGATGCGGGCCAGCCCGAGCCTCAGATATGAATGCTCGAGCGAGCGCATGACGCCATCGTAGGAATAATCGAACACCGGCGCGAACCCGGGCAGGCCGTTGTCGCGAAAATCGGCCGGCGGTCTCTCGCCCGGCCGCATCGCGTGCAGGACACGACCGATCTTGGTCGACAGCACGTATGCATCGCGCGGCTTCTGGCGCAGCGCCGCACCCATGCGAAGTTCGCTGCGACCGTAGCCATAGAACGGCGAGGTGTCGAAGTAGCGCACCCCGCTTTCATAGGCGGCATCGATCAGCGCCATCGCTTCAGCGTCGGAGATGGTCGCGCGAAAGCCGCCCATCGGCGCGCCGCCGAGCCCGAGTTCGGTGACTTCGAGATTCGTCGCGCCGATCTTGCGTCGCTTCAGCATCGCCATCCGGTCCTCTCGCGTCGTACTGACTGCGGCCGAGTATGCCGTTCAATGCCGGCGTCGCAAGGGCGGTGGGGCCATTCGCGTTCGAGCCACGGCAGCGGAGATGATGGATGTGGTGGGAGCGCTCACGGCCTGGCTCGCGGAAACAGTCCGCCTTCGCTCGCATCGCTGCGATCGGAAAGAGTGTGGCTTGCCTGGCCGTAGCTCGCGGCAGCAAGTCCGCCTTCGCCCGTTGGGCTTCGGCGTGACAGCCTTCTCTCGCTTCGCGAGCGAAGGCTGGTGGGCGCGACAGGGATCGAACCTGTGACCCCTACCATGTCAAGGTAGTGCTCTCCCGCTGAGCTACGCGCCCTGGAATGGATGACCTTGTCATCCCGCTCCAGCTTTATTCGTATTGGGTGCGGTCCGTATATCGGCTCCAAAGCGCCCCCGCAAGGACGCTTCTGGGTAATTTCCGGTGTGATTTCGGGCTAAATCTTCGGTTCTGCTGGAATCAGAACCGAAGCTCTGGATTTTCGTTTTGACGCGTTTTCTTCATGCGAACCGGTGCCCACTTCGCTCGAAAACGCTCTGAAACGCCGCCGAATCAGGCCGCCAGCATCTTGTTCACTTCGCTGACCAATTCGCGCAGATGGACCGGCTTGGCCAGCACCTTGGCGTTCTTGGGCGCCTCCGAATCGGAATTCAGAGCCACCGCCGCAAAGCCGGTGATGAACATGATCTTGATATCGGGGTCGAGTTCCGAGGCGCGGCGCGCCAGTTCGATGCCGTCCATTTCCGGCATCACGATATCGGTGAGCAGAAGCTCGAACGGTTCCTCGCGCAGGCGCTGATAGGCTGACAATCCGTTGTCATAAGAGACGACGTCGAAGCCCGCATTCTGCAGCGCCTTGACCAGGAAGCGGCGCATGTCGTTGTCGTCTTCGGCGAGCAGGATTTTCGGCAGTTCTTCGTTCATCGGGCGACTATCTCACACTACGCGCTAACGTCCCGTTACGGCACGGAGGGGCCAAGGCC
>JBOHIT010000591.1:0-58039 GCA_050726155.1 Bradyrhizobium sp. | reverse complement strand
ATATCGAGCAGTTTCTGGTCGCCATGTGACAGCGTCGCCGCGGTGCGGTTACGCTTGCCGGCCAGCCCGAGCAATTCCATCGCGTGCTCGGCGCGATCGCGGGTTTCGGCCAGCGGAAACCGTCGATGCATGATTCCGGCGCGGCGCTGGTCGGCGCCAACCGCGGCCAGCATCGTCTCCTGCACCGTGAGCGAGGGAAAAATGCTGGCGACCTGGAATGCGCGGCCAATGCCATGGCGCACGATGTCCGGTGGCGAGCGTCCCGCCAGATCGACACCATTGAGCAGGATCTGGCCGGCATCCGGCTTCAACGCGCCGGTGATCAGGTTGAAGAACGTGCTCTTGCCCGCGCCATTCGGACCGATGACGGCGGTCAGCGATCCATCCGCGAAATCGAGCGTGACGTTGTCGGTCGCCTTGACGCCGCCGAAGGCCTTCGAGAGTGCGCGAATGCTGAGCATCAGCTGCGCTCCCCGGAACGCCCGCGTCGGTTCGCGTACCATTCGACCACGAAATCCATCAGGCCCTTGCGCAGGCCGATGGCGAAGAACAGGATCACGATGCCGAGGACGATGCCGTGATAATCGGTCACGCGGGTGACGGTATCGTTGAGGATCAAAAACAGCGCGGTGCCGACCATGGGCCCCAGGAATGTGGTCACGCCGCCGAGCATGTTGATGAAGATGCCCTCGCCCGAAATGGTCCAATAGGCGAATTCCGGATAGGCGCCGGAAACGAACAGCGCCATGATGATGCCGCCGGTCGAGGCGAACAGCGCTGCCAGCACGAAGATCGTCAGCTTGGCGCGCCAGACGTCAATGCCGATGAAGCTCGCGCGCGTGGCGTTGTCGCGGATCATGCGCAGCGTGTAGCCGAACGGCGACTGCGCGATCTGATGCATCAGGAACAGTCCGATCACCAGCAGCGCACAGCTGACGACATAGAGATGCAGATGGTTCGACAGATCGATGCCCAGAAATGGCGGCCGGGGAATGCCGCCGCGCAATCCCTGATCGCCGCCGGTCAGCGATACCCAGGACAGAATGGTCGAGTGGATCAGCATCTGGAATGCCAGGGTCACGAAGGCGAAATAGATCTCCTTCAGCCGCACGCAAATGGCGCCGATGACGAGGGCGACGACAAACGTGATCGCCAGCGTCGCAACGAAAGCCACCGGGACGGGAACGCCGGTCTTCTGCATCATCAACCCGAAGCCGTAGGCGCCGAGGCCAAAGAACATGCCATGGCCGAACGACGTCAGCCCGGTGTAACCGACCAGAAGGTTGAGCGACGTCGCGAACAGCCCATAGGCCGCACAGCGGATCACGAAGTCGAGCAGGAATTTGCTGCTGAACAGCATCGGCAGCAGCGCAAGCACGACAAAGACCGCAAGCGCGATCAGGGCATCCCGATAGCGGCGCGGATTTGCGGGGGGGCTAATGCCGTCGAGCGCCTTGCCCGCCTGTTCGGCCTGCAATTCGGTCATGCGACCTCCTTGCCGAACAGGCCGGTGGGCCGGGAGACCAGCACGATCACCATGAACAGATACATCAGGCCTTCCGTGAACAAGGGAAAGCCGAGCGAGCCAAAGGAGCGGATCATGCCGATCAGCAGCGCACCGATCAACGCGCCCAGGATCGAGCCCATGCCGCCGATCACGGTGACGATGAAGGATTCGATCAGGACCGAAAATCCCATGCCCGGCGTCAGCGAACGCACCGGTGCGGCGAGCGCGCCGGCCAGGCCCGCCAGCATGCCGCCGAGCGCGAACACGCCGCCATAGATCAGGCCGGTGTTGATACCGAGCGCGGACACCATGCCCGGATTATGCGCCGCCGCCCGGATCACCTTGCCGAGCCGGGTACGGGCCAGGCCGAGCCCGAGGATGACAGCCGCGACCAGTGCGACGCCGATCAGGAGCAGATAATATGGCGGCACCACGCCGCCGGCGATGAACAGCGGCATCACCTGGAACGCCGCCGGCATGCCCATCGACTTGAATTCCGGGCCCCAGATCATCCGCACGACATCGTCGAAGATCAGCACGAAGGCGTAGCAGACCAGAAGCTGCATCAGCACGTCGCGGCCATAGACCCGGCTCATGAAGACGCGTTCGAAGATCAGGCCGAGCAGCGCGGTGCCGGCAGCGCCGCACAGCATCGCCAGCGCGAAGCTGCCGGTGAACTGATACGCCGTCATCGCGAAATAGGCGCCGAACATGTAGAAGGCGCCGTGGCTGAAATTCACCACCTTGAGCACGCCGAAAATCAGCGTCAGCCCGACGGCGACGAGAAACAGCAGCATGCCGATGATGAAGCCGCTGGTGGTCTGCGTCACCAGACAGGCGGAACTGGCGAGACAGCCGGTGAGCGCGTCGAGATCCAAGGGAAATATCCGTTACGGCGTGCCGGACGATCGGCGCGCGAAAAACCATAGCACGGTGAACGGAGACGGCTTGCGCCGCCTCCGTTTTCGCGGATCGGTCAGGTGTAGCCCTTGCTCTTCTTCCACTCGGCTTCGAGTTCGAGAATGGTCTTCCAGTCGCCCGGCTTGACCTCCGGCACGTAGGGTTCCTGCGGGATCGTCGTTCCCCAGCCGATCGCATAGCCGATCAGGGTCTGGTCTTCGGCCCGCATCGTCACGGTGCCGTCGGCGCCGAACGGCGACTTGATCTTGAGCCCGCGCATGGCCTCGGCAATCTTCTTGCCGTCGGCGGAATTCGCCTTCTTCGAGGCTTCGGCGAGCAACATCACGGCGGTGGCGTTCTCCCACGACCAGTTGGTCGGATACTCGTTGAATTTTGCCTTGTAGGCATCGCCCCAGGCAGCGTTCTCCGCGGTAGCCGGATAGGTCTTGATGTAGCGATTACCCGAATGAATGCCCTTCGGCAGGTTCTTCACCACGGTCAGCGCGGTGTAGTCGGCCATGTTGACCGCGAACACCTCCATCTGGCTGAACATCGCGTAGATGTTGGCCTGATCGATGTAAGACGTCAGATCGCCGCCCCACAGGCAGGAATACAGCGCCTGCGGTTTCGCCTGCAGTATCTTGGTGACGACTTCGGTGTAATCAGGCTGGAACAGCTTCGGCCAGGACTCGCTGATGATCTCGACATCCGGCGCGAAGCGTTTCAGGTACAACGTGAACTCACCTGTCGTGTCACGGCCGTAGGCGTAGTCCGGCGCGCAGGTGGCCCATTTCTTCAGGCCTTTTGCCTTCGATATCGCCGCCGCATAGCTGCCGCCGACAATCGAGTCATGCACGCCCTGGCGCGCGGTGCGGAATGCATTGGGAATGTGCTGCTTCGGATCGGCCGTCAGCGCCGAGGTTTCCGAATTGGTGTGAATGCAGAGCACACCGAGGTCGCGTGCGACTTCGTGGACGGCGAACGCGCCCGACGAAGCCTCGGCGTCGATCAGGAGTTCGCAGCCGTCGGTGTTGACCAGTTCGCGCGCGACGCGGGCGGCTTCCTGCGGCTGTCCCTTGGAGTCGCGGATCACCATCTCGATTTGCCGTCCGGCCAGGCCGCCGGCGGCATTGACCTTCTCGACTTCCAGCATCACGGCGTTGCGCGACGAGGTGCCGAGCTGCGCCACGCGGCCGGATAGAATGGTCGGCATGCCGATTTTGATGGTCTTGGCCTGCGCCCGCGCCACCCATGGCGTCGCGAAGGTCACGGCACCGGCACCCATCAACGCCAACGTTGAACGGCGGCTGATGCCCGGTTTGCGGGTTCTCGTCATTATTCCCTCCCTCTCGGGTTTGCGTTCCCAGTTTCCTGCCCAAATCCCTGCCGGAGATCGTGTCGCCTCCGTGCTCACAAGGATTTCAGAGCAAGGGGGGTGACGTCAAGCCAAAGATGAATTACGACTCATAATTCATCTAACGGGAGATCAGGCCCGAAACGGGCCTTTTGAGCCGAGAAATGATCAATCTTTCGAGCTTCATTGCTTTTCATGCCAAGCGAACGCCGGATCGCTGTGCGCTGAAATACCGCGGCGAAGATATCTCCTATGCCGAGTTCGACCGTCGCATCGCCCGGGTTGGCGGATGGCTCGCCTCGCGCGGCATCGGCGCCGGCGATGTCGTTGCGGTGCTGATGAAGAACAGCACCGCGTTTCTCGAACTCGTATTTGCAACCAGCCACATCGGCGCGGTGTTTTTGCCGATCAATTACCGGCTGTCGGCCGACGAAATCAGCTACATCGTCGGCAATTCCGGCGCGCGCATCCTGATCGCGGATGAAGAACTGGCGGACATCGCGGCAGGCGACGCGCCGGTGTTGCTGCTCGACGAGGCCGCGCAATCCGGCATCTCGCAACTCGCACCTGATGTCACTCCCGCCCCGATGCATCCGCTTGGGCCGCGCGACCTGATGCGGCTGATGTACACGTCAGGCACCACCGACCGGCCCAAGGGTGTGATGCTCACCTATGAGAACATCTACTGGAAATCGGCCGACCAGACCTTGGTGCTGGGATTGAATGCCGGGACGCGGTTGCTGGTGGTCGGCCCGCTCTATCACGTCGGCGCGCTCGATCTGCCGGGGATTGCCGTGCTGTGGCACGGCGGCATGCTGTCGATCCACCGCAACTTCGAACCTGAGCAGGCGCTGGCGTCGATCGCAGCCGAGCAGCTGAACGCGGCCTGGTTCGCGCCCGTGATGACCACGGCGATGCTCATTTGCCCGGCGCGCGACCGCTACGACGTCTCCAGCCTGCAATGGGCGATCGGCGGCGGCGAGAAGACGCCGGAAGCCCGTATCCGCAGCTTCTCCGAATACTTCAAACATGCCCGCTATATCGATGCCTATGGGCTGACGGAAACCTGCGGCGGCGACACCTTCATGGAGGCCGGCCGTGAGATCGACAAGATCGGATCGACCGGCCGCGCCATCGCCCATGTCGAACTCGAGATCCGCGACGATTCCGGCAACCGTCTTCCGCCCGGCGCGAACGGCGAAATCTGCCTGCGTGGGCCCAAGGTCACGCAAGGCTACTGGAAAGATCCGGAAAAGACCGCAGCCGCTTTCTTCGGCGATTGGTTCCGCACCGGCGATGTCGGCTATCTCGACGAGGACGGCTTCCTCTACCTCACCGACCGCAAGAAGGACATGATCATCTCCGGCGGCGAGAATATCGCGTCTTCCGAAGTCGAGCGCGTCATCTACGAATTGCCGCAGGTGCGCGAATGCGCCGTCATCGGCATGCCCGACGCGCGCTGGGGCGAAAAGCCTGTTGCGATCGTGGTGCTGGGCGAAGGCACGGCACTGGAGCTGCCTGCCCTGACCGATCATTGCCGCGCGCGGCTCGCCGGCTTCAAGGTGCCGAAGCAGTTGATCATCCGCGACAGCCTGCCGCGCAATCCATCCGGCAAGGTACTCAAGCGCGTGCTGCGCGCCGAACTGGAGGCTCACGCATGACGCAGGCAACGCCGGCCAAATCCGGCAAGGTCACCAAGTTGAATCGCGTCGAGCGCAATGCCTGGACCAAGCGCAGGATATTCGATGCCGCGACCAAGATCGTCGGCAAATACGGCTATGCCGAAGCCTCCGTCGCCCGCATCACCGAGGAAGCCGGAGTAGCCCAGGGCACCTTCTACAATCACTTCGAAAACCGCCAGGAACTGCTCGATCAATTGCTGCCCAAAATCGGCATCGACATGGTGCGTTTCATCCGCGCGCGCACCGGCACGGCGCAAACGGCGCGGCAGGAAATCGAGCGCTTCAGCGCGTTCTTCGACTTCATCCGCGAGGTGCCGGAATTTTTGCGCATCCTCAACGAGGCCGAGTTCTTTGCGCCGATCGGCTACCAGAAGCACTTTGACAATATTTCGACGGCCTATGTCCGGATCCTGAAGCGGGCGCGGCTGGCCGGTACGGTCGACAGCTACAGCGACGAGGAATTCGAAGCGATCGTTCAAATGCTGATGGGCGCGCGGGGCTATCTCAGCCGGCGGTATTCCTACGCCGGCGGCGCGGTCACGGCCGTGCCCGATCATGTCATCTCCGCCTACCAGAAGCTGGTCACGCGCGGACTCTTCTGTGCTCCCGATAAAGGCAACGACCATGAGCGATAAAGGCATTGTACTCGTCACCGGCGGCAGCCGCGGCATTGGTGCAGCGACCGCGACGCTTCTGGCCGAGCAAGGCCAGCGCGTCGTGATCGTCGACATCGTCCCGGAGCCGCTTGCAGCGACCAAGACCATCCTGTGGCCCGCCCCGTTCGATGTCGCCAGCGAGAGCGCCGTCGTCAGCGGCATCGCCGATATCGAGGCCGCGCACGGCCCGATCACCGGCCTCGTCAATGCCGCCGGCGTGTTCGGCAAGATGCATCCCATCGAGCGCGTGCGGATGGATCAATGGGACCGCGAGGTCAACATCGATCTGCGCGGCACCTTCCTGGTCGCCCGCAGCGTCGGTGTCAAAATGGCGGAGCGCCGCCATGGGGCCATCGTCAATGTCGCCTCGGTTGCGGGCATGACGTCCGGCCCGATCCACGCCTATACGGCAGCGAAAGCCGGCGTCATTCAGATCACGCAGACGCTGGCCGCCGAATGGGGCCGCACCGGCGTGCGCGTCAATGCCGTCTCGCCCGGCTTCACCCGCACCGTGGCGCTCGAAGCCGGCATTGCCTCGGGCGCGCTGAACAAGCACCTGCTCGAAAGCCCGACGGCGATGAACCGGCTGGTCGAGCCGATCGAGGTGGCGCAGGCAATTGCGTGGCTGCTCTCGCCGATGAGCAGCGGCGTCACCGGCATCAACCTTCCTGTCGATGCCGGCTACATCGCGGGCACCAGTTGGGCCGCCTAT
The DNA here is from genome assembly GCA_050726155.1 of Bradyrhizobium sp. Taxonomy (GTDB): domain Bacteria; phylum Pseudomonadota; class Alphaproteobacteria; order Rhizobiales; family Xanthobacteraceae; genus Bradyrhizobium. Next base: position 51,228 of record JBOHIT010000591.1, on the reverse strand, counting down.
GGCGGCCTGCGCGAAGCCCCGGGCGCATAGCGAGGACACCAGCATGAACATCGAAACGCCGCGCCAGAAACTCGATCTTGCTTCCGCGATCGCCGAGGGCGACATCCGCGTGCTGCTGATGGTGCTGGTGCACATGACCGGCGACGAACGCTGGCTGGAGCCACCCTACAAGCCACGGCGCGACGTTCGCCTGATTCCCGATCCCGAGGCCGGCCTGCCCCGCGAAGTGCAGGATGAAATCCGCGCCGCGGTCGTCAAGCTGTTCGAGAACGGCGAGCCGAAGCCCGTCATCAAAGACCCCGGCGACGAAATGATGCTGAAGATGATGCGCGCGACGCTCGGCGAGAACGTCACCCCCGAATACGCGCCGCTGATGCGCGAGGAAATGGCTTTCATCCCCCGCGACATCAGTTGGTCCAAGCCTCCCTCCGGTGAAACGCTGGCGCAACAGCATGTCCTGATCGTCGGCGCCGGTGTCTGCGCGATCGCGCTTGGCGTCGCGCTTGGCCGGCTCGGCATCCCCTACACCATCGTCGAGAAGAACGCCGAACTCGGCGGCACCTGGTATGTCAATCGCTATCCCGGCTGCGGCGTCGATACGCCGAACCACTCCTATTCCTTCTCGTTCGGCGCGCGAAATCCATGGACGCGCTATTTCGCCCAGCGCCAGGAGTTGCTCGACTACCTCAAGAAAGTCGCGCTCGAATATGACATCCGCAAGCATCTGCGGCTCAACACCGAGCTGAAATCCTCGCGCTGGGATGAGACCAGGCGGCGCTGGATTTCGACGCTGAAGACGGCCGATGGCGAGGAAACCTTTGAATCGACCACGCTCGTGAGTGCGATCGGGCAACTCAATGATCCCTCGCCTGCGCATTTCAAAGGTGACGAAAACTTCAATGGACAGACCCTGCACTCGGCGTTGTGGTCAGACGACGTCAAGTTCGAGGGCAAGCATGTCGCCGTCATCGGCACCGGCGCCACCGCGATGCAGCTGGTGCCGTCGATCGCCGACAAGGTGGCGTCATTGACCGTCTATCAACGCACCGCGCAATGGTCGCGGCCGGTTGCCGGCTATTCCGACCCGATCAGCGACGGCGCGCAATGGCTGCTCGCGCATCTGCCGTTTTATGTGCAGTGGTACCGCTTCAACATGTTCTGGCGCTACGGCGACGGGCTGCTGCCGTTCCTGCGCAAGGATCCGAACTGGCCGCATCCCGACCGCGCCGTGAACAAGGGCAACGACCGCCATCGCGAGGAGCTCACGGACTTTATCCTTTCCGAGCTGAAAGATCGCCCCGACCTGATCGAGAAATGCGTGCCGACCTACCCGCCCTACGGCAAGCGCATTTTGCTGGATAATAACTGGTTCAAGACCCTGACCAGGCCGAATGTCGAGCTGGTCACCGACAAGATCGACCATTTCACAGCCGACGGTGTTGTGGCCTCGGACGGCAAATCGCGTACCGCCGACATCATCGTAATCTCGACCGGCTTCAAGGTCACCGAGATGGCGGCGCGCCTCAACATCACCGGGCGTGACGGCAGGGATCTCCGACAAGCCTGGGCCAACGACAACCCGACGGCCTATCTCGGGTTGACCGTGCCGGATTTTCCAAACCTCTTCGTAATGCTCGGACCGAACACCGGCCCCGCGCATGGCGGCAGCGTGATCTTCCAGTCGGAGTGCCAGAGCCGTTACATCAGCGCCTGCCTGGTCGAGATGATCGAGCGTGGCGTCGCCGCCATCGATGTCCGCCAGGACGCGCACGATCAATACATCGAGAAGGTCGATGCCGAACATGAGCAGTTGATCTGGTCGCATCCGGGCATGACGACCTACTATCGCAACGAACAGGGCCGGGTGTTTTCGGCGATGCCGTGGCGCTTCGTCGATTACTGGGCAATGACTCACGATCCGGATTTGAGCAAGTATCGCCAGACCCAAGCGTGACATTGATCCGTTTCCGGTCGGGCATCGGAACCGCTCTCTTCTGCCCTGTGGCGGGATTATGCGCGGGAACCCAGGCGCAGTTTTCGCACAGCTTTACTTGACACCTGACGATATCTGCCGCAGCATTTCGACTGCTGCACCTGTCGGGGTAGCGGAGCATTCGGCTCCCCGCCTCGCGGATATTAGCGACCGATCATGTGATCGGACTGCAAGCAGCGGACGCGGATGTATGTCCGTGAGGCCCACTCTTGGAGAGGAGCATGACGCCACCGGCTAAGCCAGTGACCTTGCTCAACGGCAAGGTCTCGACGCAAATTGGGTGAACAGCAGCTGCTTGCCTCGTTGCGCCGTTCTAAAAATCCAGAACTATCCACGGGATCGAAACGCAAAGGCCACGCGCTTATCGGTTCTGAGAATGCACTGATGTCTATCAGAAATCCTTCGCCTATAACGAAGATGTAGGGCCCCGCGATGCCGCAGTGCACCGGGGCCCATTCGTTTGGTTCGGCGAAAACCGCAAATCGATGAGCCCTCTGCGGAATGACGCCCCACAGATTGCGTCCGTCGTCCGGACCGGAAACAATTGACCGATCAGGACAGGGAATGCCGATGGCGAAACCGCGGTTGCGAATCTACACCGACTACAAGAGCCCCTACGCGTTCGTCGCCAACAAACGGCTGTTCGAACTCGAGGAAACCTACGGCGTCGAGCTGGAATGGCTGCCCTATACGCTTCGCGTCGCCGAATTCATGGGCAGCGTCGAAGAGCGCACACCGCATTTCTGGCGCAAGGTGCGCTACCTCTATATGGACGCGCGGCGCTATGCCAATGCACAGGGCCTCACCATGAAGGGGCCGCGGCGCATCTATGACGCCTACTATGCCAGCGCCGGCATGCTGTTCGCACAACGTCATGGCCTGTTCCGGCCCTACCACGACACGGTGTTCCGGCGCTTCTGGAGCCACGACCTCGAAATCGACCAGCTGTCGGATATTTCAGGCGTGATTGCCTCGGTCGGCGGTTCTGCCGAGGAATTCGAAGCCTATGTCCACGGCGCCGCCCGTGCCGAGCATGATCGCATCATCGACGAGGCGGAAGAGCTCGGCGTATTCGGCGTCCCGACCATGGTCTTCAACGGTGAATTGTTCTGGGGTGGCGACCGGATCGACTTGCTGATCGAGCGCATCAAGAATCCCGACTCGATCGCAGCCGCGCTGGGCAGCCGGCACCGGAAATGAGCCCAGCCGGCCGGTGTTTTCAATCTGTTTACCAGGATTGGCTACCCTGTCCGATGGTTGAAACGCCGGGACCGGGGCATGTTCAGAGAAAGCCAACCGATCGCGTATGACGCGCCTGCCGACCTGAAGAAGTGGCCCTCGCTGAAAAACGAGAGGGTCGCCAGCAAGACGCCGTATCTCGTTTACAACGGAACCCTGGCAGGCTGCATCCGGGAATTGCTGGCAAAACCGATCAAGCAGATTTCGCTCTACGACATCGTGACCGAGCGCCAGCCGGCGTTTGACGGCAATGTGCTGTCACCCGGCGACGCCGCTGAGATCGCGATGCGCAAGGATTTTCCCAAAGACTAAGCTTCGCAGGAAGCAACCAAGTGCGGCCAGCAACCGGTGCGCTCCAGCACCGGCCGCAACGCTGCACGATCTTCCGCAGCGAGCGCAGCGAATTTGTCACGGAGCTGCTGCAGGCACTTCACCTGATATTTGAATGGCGCCAGCGCATAAGGCAGGTCCCAGACATTGATCTCCAGCCGCTCCACGCCTTTCGCGAAGGCTTCCGCGTTTGCGACCAGGAACGGCAAGTAAAGCTCGCCGGCAATCCTCAACAGCGCTTTGGCCATTCCGCCGAGCGCCTGCTCGCGCAGGTACCAGTTGCCCTCGACGCCGGAAGCGTCGTCCAGCCGCCGCACCCAGTGATCCGTGAACGGTGCCTTCTTGCGCATGATCCGCATCGGCGTCGGATCGGTTGCCATCTCGCTGAGCTGGCCAAACCAGGCGAAATCGGCGAGCGACGGACGGCTGCCGAACAGATAGCTGGTCATGCCGACATGCGGCTCGAACGCCGAAAGCATTCGCAAGTAGCTCTCCTCGAGCAGCGGCTTGTTTTCCGCCGTCGCGCCGAGAATGACCATGCGTGAAATCTGCCGCTGGCGGAACTGCTCGATCTCTTCAGCGCTGCCGGTCGCGGCCTCCGACACCGACCACTCCTCGCCGGCCCAGCGCGAGACATAGGCCTGATCCTCGGGATCCCACCAGCGATAAAGGAACAGCGGCTTGACCGCCCATTCGTCGGCGAGGTCTTCCAGCAAGTCGCAGACGAATGCGACGGCCTTGTCGTCGGGGATGACGGACCGCTCCTGGTGACGGCGCTCCAGATCGTAGGCCAGCGTCGTGGTCTCGCCACGAAACGTGCCATCGGGATATTGCAGCACCGGGATCAGGTTCGGGCGCAGGTGCTCGGTCGCCTTGCGCAGCGCCTTGGTCATGATGACCCAATCAAAGGGAATCCGGCGATACCGCATCAGCGCACGCAGCTTGATGGCGTAAGGCGACGCCGTCGATCCGATCAGCCGATATCGTCCTGTCATGACATTCACTCGATCATCTCAAACCGAAAACACCGGGCTGCCGTAGGGATAGAATTGCGAGAGATCGACATTCTTATACGCTAGCCCATCCAGCTTCGTGGTTCCCAAAAACGGCTGCTCCGGTTCGACCAGCAGAATCGTCTTGGCAAAACCGTTGTCGTCGAAACCGCGCCGGAAATGCACCCGCGACTTGATCGCCATTACTTCGAAGGAATTGAGGTCGAGTCCCAGGGCCTTCAGCGAGAACGGCTCCATGACCTGCACCAGATAGGTGGAGAGGATCAGCACATTGTTACGGCCGAACCGGACGCAGACCCAGAATTGGCCGTCCCCCTCGACCGCCCTGAGGATCGTTCCCTGAATACGCACCGGCTCGCCCGCGGATTCATCGACCAGCCCGCCCACTTCCATGTCGAACGCGTCGCCCTCCTTCGCGCCGATCGCCTTGAGTCCGGCGGTGGTCCTGGCGTCGGTGATCGTTGCGATCAAGGTGTTGGCAAGGTCTTGCGCGATGATCTCGCGCAGCACCCAGGTCGCACTGCCCGAGCGGTCGCTGTGATCGGCCAGCACGACCGGCGTCGCGCCAGCAGCCACGGCCTGCTTTGCCAGCGCGACCCCTTCCGCAATGCTGCGTATCCGGGTCGATTTCAGCAGCGCCTCGCGCTGACGCCAGATCGTCGCTGCGAGATCGCGACCGACCTGTTCGGCCAGTTTGGGATTTGCATTGGTCAGCACCTGAACCGTCATGCCGACATCGGGCACATCGGCAAACGGAAAGCCGAAGAAGATGTTCACATACGTGTCCGGCTCGCGCGCTTCCCAGGTCAGGGCACGCTGCCCCAGATCCATCCATGGCGAAGCGCCGGTCCACTGCAACACCGTGGGCGAGATGACCGGCACCTTGATGGTCACATGCGTGGGCCTGTAGTCACCCCGGATCGCCCGCACCAGCGTCCGCGCCGCGCGTTCCCCTTGGAGATACTCGTCGTAGTGCGGGAAATATTTCACCGCGAAGGCCATGTCGGCGTGCTTGAGGAAGGCTTCGTCCTCGTTGCCGTGCAGGTCGAAGGTCGCTGCGATAAATGCTTTCGCCCCGACGGCCTCGCGGACCCGCCGCGCCAGTTCAGCCTCCGGCCTCGGCACGCCGCGCACCGCCATCGCGCCGTGCAGGCAGAGGTAGACGCCATCGAAAGCCGCCTCGGCCTTGATCGCAGCAATCATTTTGCCTGCGAAGGTTTCAAAGGCCTCCTCGGTCACCCAGCCCGATCCAATGCCGGTCCTGGGCCATAGCGGCGATTCGATACCGACCAGTTCGACGCCGTCGAACTCCCGCGCCATTTTAACAAAACCGCCCATATAGGATTTCGGATATGCCCCGAGCAGCGCCTCGCCACTGGCCGGCGATCCCGGATAGAGGAAGTCGTCAAGCGTCGTGTCGTTCTTCAGGAACGTGACCGTCTCGTGGGCGAAATGCAGCACGGCGATACGGATAGCGGGTTTGGTCACAACGGCTTACCCCGGTGGCAATTTCTGTCCGGATACTGGCATCGAAGCGGATTTTGCGCCAATGGCGCATTCGGATTTCGCCCGCCAGCCCTGCAATAAACCGGTAGTGCTCGCCTTGCGGCGCAATGAGTTCTGCCGCTATCCTGCCCGGCAATAGAGGGTCCCTGCGCGGCCCGATAAGCGATAACCGCCCCACCGGAGAAACGCCATGAATCCTCCCGTCAATTCGCCCGCCATCAAGGTCGTGAAATCGGTTCGGGAACAGGTGAGCGCTGAGGAATGGCAGGCGCGGGTCGATCTCGCGGCGTGTTACCGGCTCACCGAGATGTACGGCATGACCGAGATGATCGCCAACCACATCTCTTGCCGGGTGCCGGGAACGACGGACCAGTTCCTGATCAATCCCTACGGAATGCTCTATGAGGAGATCAACGCCTCCTGCCTGATCAAGGTCGATGTCGAGGGCAACACCCTGCTCAACGTCACCGACTACAACGTCAACCTCGCCGGCTTCGTCATTCATAGCGCCATCCATATGGCCAAGCACGACATGGACTGCGTTGCGCACACGCACACGCCGGCCGGCATGGCGGTGTCCGCGATGGAATGCGGCATCCTCCCGATCGCGCAAACCTCGATGCGGTTTCTCCACGTCGCCTATCATGATTTTGAAGGGATTGCCGACGATGTCGGCGAGCGTGAACGGCTGGTCAGAGACCTCGGCGACCACGAAGCCATGATCCTGCGCAACCACGGCCTGCTGGTGGTCGGCCGTACGGTGCCCTCGGCCTTCAACGTGCTGTGGCGTCTGGAACGCGCCTGCCAGGTGCAGGTCATGGCGCTGTCCTGCAACACCAAGCTGACCTATCCGCCACGCGACATACTCGAAGCGACCTACGACAAGGTCAAGCCGCGGGCTGACCGGCCCGCTCGAAACGGCGACCTCGCGTGGCCCGCATATCTGCGCAAGCTCGACCGCACCGATCCGTCCTACAAGAACTAGGCTCCCGGCCCGCTCGCGTTCCGCACGATCTTTGGGCGGGCCTTGCCTGTAATTTGATCGCACACACCGTCGCTAAATCGCCGATGCTGGTCGTCGATGAGGCGACAGGCATGTGCCGATGAAGACGTTCATTCGAGTGGTTGAATTGTGGGTGCCGGACCGAACCCGCACCCGGCTGGAGTTCGGCGGCAGCCTTTGCAGCGCGGAGTATTCGGAATTCAAGGCGGTCAGCGAAAACGCCTTGTTTGCCTATGACGAAGGCCTGCCCGGCAAAGCCTGGGCCTCCGGCCATCCCGTCATTCTCACCAAATTTGCCAACTCCTATTTCAAGCGCACCGACGAGGCGATCGAAGCGGGATTGACCTGCGGCGTGGCGCTGCCGGTCTTCGCCGGCGAATTCCTGATGGCCGTGATGGTGCTGTTTTGCGGTGACGACGAAAAGCACGTCGGCGCCATCGAGCTGTGGCAAAACGATGCCGACGTCAGCCACGAAATGGGTCTGGTCGACGGCTATTACGGCACCGCCGACATGTTCGAATTCAATTCAAGGCACACCAAGTTTCCGCGCGGCTTTGGCCTGCCCGGCCGGACCTGGAAGGCCGGCATGCCGCTGATCATCAAGGACCTGCACAATTCAAAGCGGTTCCTGCGCTGGGAAGAAGCCTCCGAAATCGGCATCAATTGCGGCGTCGGCATTCCCTACATGACGTCGCCGGAAAAAACCTGGGTGATGACGTTCCTGTCGGCACAGGCAACGCCGATCGCGAGGCGCTTTGAAATCTGGGTGCCGAACGAAGCGCGATCGAGATTGGTCTTCCAGTCCGGCGATTGCAGCAAGAACACCGAGCTTGAACAGCTCTATGCATCGAAGAGCATCGGCAAAGGCGAAGGCAGCATCGGCGGCGCCTGGGCGACCGGCATGCCGGCGATCAACGAGCATCTGAAGGTTGATGAGTCTGTGGCGTCGCAGGCGGCGCGCGCGGCCGGCATGAACCAGATCGTGGTGCTGCCGGTGATCGAGAACGCCCAGCTCAAGGCCGTGCTCGCCTGGTATCTCTGAACGATCAGATCAAGGCACCGTGTCCGTGCAGCGCCGTTAGCCGGGCTTTCGATGGTGGCGGTAGAGGGTAACGGTCAGTATCGCAGTAGCAAGAATGTAGAAAATGATCACGTCGATATTCGGGTGCGCTCCGATAAAAGCAAGCATCGCTATCCACTCCCTGGACGGTGCGGCTTCTTCTTCCCCTCGGGTGAGCCTTGCAAGCCGGAATCTAGCCGCGCACGGAGTGCCGGGATAGCCGACTTTATGCGGAGGGCTGGCGCAGCGTCCTGAAGAAGTCCCGCACTTCCGGAACGAACAGCTCGGGCTGCTCGAAGGCCGCGAAATGGCCGCCCTTCGGCATTTCCCGCCAGTGCCGGATATCGGTGTAGCCGGCCTCCATCCAGCGTCGCACCGGGGTGACGATCTCCTTGGGAAACACGGCGACGCCGCTCGGTATCGTCACCTTGTGCGGCGTGCGGCGTTTCGGCCCAAAACTCTCCCAATACAGACGGGCCGATGAGGCTGATGTCGCGGTCACCCAATACAGCATGACGTTGTCGAGCAGTTCGTCGCGGCTGAGGATGTTTTCGGGATGGCCGTCGCAATCGGTCCAGGCCCAGAACTTTTCGAGAATCCACGCCGCCTGGCCGCTCGGCGAATCCGTCAGCCCATACCCAAGCGTTTGCGGCCGGGTCGATTGCTGCTTGGAATAGCCGGAATCCCAATCGGCGTAATACTTGATCCCCTGCAGCGCCCGCGCCTCCTCCGGCGTCGGCTGCCCCTCGACATTGGGCCGCGACGCCATCGCGAGCGTGATGTGAATGCCGGCGCAATGTTCGCCGTCCTGCGCGCCCAGCGCGGTCGTCACCGCCGAGCCCCAGTCGCCGCCCTGTGCGCCATACCGCGAATAGCCGAGGCGGTCCATCAGCACCGCCCAGGCCGACGCGATGCGATCGACGCCCCACCCGGTGGTGGTGGGTTTGGCCGAAAAGCCGAAGCCCGGCAATGACGGACAGACGACGTGAAAGGCGTCGGCGGCGTTGCCGCCAAAGGCGGTCGGATTGGTCAGCGGCTCGATCACCTTGTGGAACTCGACCACTGAACCCGGCCAGCCATGGGTGATGATCAGCGGCATCGCCTGCGGATGCGGCGAACGGACATGCAGGAAGTGAATGTCGAGCCCGTCGACTTCAGTGGTGAACTGGGTAAAGCGATTAAGGCGCGCCTCGCGCGCACGCCAGTCATATTCCTCGGCCCAGTACCGGCAAACGTCCTTGATCCATTTCAGCGGCGCGCCCTGGCTCCAATCGTCAACCAGTTCGGCTTCCGGCCAGCGCGTGTTCCGCAACCGCGACTTCAGATCGTCGAGCACATCGTCGCCAACCGAGATGCGATAGGGCTTGATTTCAGCGCTCATGGAAAATTCTTTCGATGCCCGGAGTGAAAATCGCTCCGGCGCATCAGCTTGATACAAATTGACGATCGGGTCGAGCCGTCCGCGATCAGTTTCGATTGATCCGATCGCGCAGTTTCATCGCTTGCGACGAGTCCTTGCCAGCGCCGTACCGATGCGGTCAGCGCCGGCGTCGATTTCGGCATCGTTCCAGGCGGCGAATCCAAGAAACAACCCGTGCTCGGCAACTTGCCCGGTAAAGTGCCGGGAAAGCGGTCGCGCCGTCATTCCAATCCTCGCCAGATCAGCCACGAGAGCGCAATCGTCCGTCCCCGGTTCAAGCCGGGCGAGAAGCTGCATGCCGCCGGCCGGCGGCGTGATTGCCAGCCTGTCACCGGCCGCCGATGCCAATGCAGCCGCCAGCCGGTCACGACGGCCACGGTAGATGCGGGTCATCCGGCGGATGTGCGTCGCAAAGTCCCCGTCGGTGATGAACTCCGCCAGCGCCGCCTGCGTCGCGCCCGTCACCATTTGGCTGGTATGGCGCTGCACCCGCTCGAATGTCTCGACGAGGCCATCGGGCACGATGGCGTAGCCGACGCGGATATCGGGAATCATCGATTTCGAGAACGTCCCGACATAGAAAACGTTGCCGGACGTATCGAGCCCCTGCAATGCGACCACCGGCCTGCCATCAAAGTGAAACTCGCTGTCGTAATCGTCCTCGATGATGGCAGCCCCCGTTTCCGCGGCGAATGCCAGCAATTCCTGCCGCCGCTTGATCGGCATCAGCCTTCCCGTCGGGTATTGATGCGAGGGCGTGCAGAAGATCAGCCGCGGCCGCTCGGTCCGCCCGGCGAGCCGCAGCCCGCTCCCGTCAAGCGAGATTCCCCGCACCCGCGCGCCGGTCGCTTCAAACGCCACGCGCGCGCCGCCATAACCGGGGCTCTCGATCCATGCCAGGTCGCCTTCGTTGAGAATGACGCGCGAGATCAATTCGATGGCAGCCTGGGCCGACGACGTGATGATCAGCCGTCGTACGTCCGCCTTGACGCCGCGACACTCCACGAGATGGCTGAGCAAGGCGGCACGAAGCGCCGGATGGTTGACGCCGATCACGCCCGATAAATGCCGGCTGCGCGCGGCGCGGCGCAGGCAGCGCGCCCACACCTCATGCGGAAACTCGCGGGCGTCGGCAAGCCCTGGAGCAAATGGCTGCGGCCGCCCCTCGTTGGTGAAGTGCCGGTCCGAGCGGCTGACCAGTCTGGCCCACCGCGAAATCCGCATCGGACCAGAACCCTGGAGACCCCGGGCGTCACCGGAGATCAGCCGCATCTTCTCGACCGCCGCGACCATCGGGCGGCGCCCGCGCGAAACGACAACGTAGCCTTCCACCGCGAGCTGATCGACGACGATTGAGACGGTGTTGCGCGAGACCTTGAAGTCTTGCGCCAGCACGCGGCTGGACGGCAGCCGATATCCGTGGGGCAAGGCGCCCGACAGGATGGCCATGCGCAGGCGATCGTAGATCTGACGCGTCAGGCGACCGCTGTCCTGCGGCACGAATTTCAGGTCGACCGTTCCGGAAAGCAGGCTCGTCATAACTGGCCCTATGATTTTCCGAGAAATGGACCTGTTCTCCATGCCAGTCAAGGCTATGGTCGGCAGTGACAATGCCAACCGACGGAATCAGCATGCAGCCCCATTTATCGCGTCGCAGCGCACTCGTGCTGTTCGCGGTGATCGTCCTGGCCTGGGGTCTGACCTGGCCGGTTACCAAGATCCTCGTCCAAAGCGTCACGCCGCTGTGGATCACGGCGATCCGGTCCGCCATCGCCACGGTGGCGCTGGCCATACTCCTGTTGGTGCGAGGCGAAATGATCGTGCCGCGCCGGGGCGATCTACCCGTCATCTTCGTCAATTCGATATTTCATTTGGTGGCGTTTTCGGCACTCGTCGCATTCGGGCTGCAATTCGCCGCTGTCGGCCGCTCCATCGTGCTCGGCTACACGACGCCGCTCTGGGTGATGCCCGCCGCCTGGCTGTTCCTGGGCGAGCGAATGACCCCATCGCGCTCACTGGGAATGGTGGTCGGTCTGGCCGGCCTCGCCGTGATGTTCAATCCATTCGCCTTCAACTGGAGCGATGCCAACACCCTGGCCGGAAGCGGCTGCATCCTGCTGGCCGCGCTGTGCTGGGCCGTCAGCATCGTCTACGTCCGCGCCCACCGCTGGATCTCGACGCCGTTTCAGCTGGGGTTCTGGCAAACACTGCTCGCAACGCTGGTGGTCTCCGTGCTGGCGCTTCTGAAGGATGGTGTTCCGCATCTGACGTGGAACGCGCAACTGGTCGGACTGTTTCTCTTCAGCGGGATCATCGGAACGGCACTGGCCTATTGGGCAATGGCAACCGTCAATCGCAGCCTGCCGGCCGCCGTCACATCGCTTGGGCTGCTCGCGACGCCCGTCATCGGGGTTGCGAGCTCGGCATTCATTCTAGGTGAAGCGATCACGACCGACCTGATCGTCGCGATGCTGTTGATCCTGGGAGGCATCGCGATTGGGACGATACCGCGCAGGGAAGTGCTGCCGGCCTGAACCGCCAAGGTCGGGGCCATCAGTCGTAAAGCCGCATATCCCGCAGTTCGGGCGGCAAGGCCGGGCGCGCACATTCGGCCGACGCGACGACCTGGACGGATCGCGCACCCTGAACCGCCGGACTCGCCGCATTCCGGGGAAAGCGCTCCGCTGCCGCCGCGATCGTCAGCAACGCCAGCAGCGCGGCGACAAGGCCCAAGGCCGGGTTGAGCCAAGCCAGAAGGTCATTCAGCCGAACGAGCCAATACGGGTTCATTTTCATCAGCCAGTTGCATCTGACATCGACGATGTCATCGTCGTGCCGCGCTTCGGCAAAGGCAATCTGGAATGTCCGAACCATACCTTCGGCGAACTCGAAGGCTGCAGCCGCGCGAAGCAGAATAACGTATCGTTGACATTCATGCCGATCCTGCAATTCTTCTTCACCAGCAACGAACACGAATCTTGCGCGAACAAAGCTGACGCAGGGCATGAGGAAACGCAGCATGGGGTCGTTCAGTCGTCGCGCAATTCTTGTCGCCTTCAGCGCTCTGCTGTTGGGCGGCACGGCCACGGCGCAGGATTATCCATCGCGTCCCGTCAAAATCGTGGTGCCGTTTCCAGCCGGCGGCTCCAATGACATCATCGCCCGCATCTTGGCGCAGAAGCTTGGCGAAAGGACGGGACAACCATTCCTGATCGAGAACCGCGGCGGTGCCGGCGGCAATATCGGTGCGGACGCGGTCGCGACTTCAGAGCCCGACGGTTACACGCTGCTGCTGACGGCGCCGCCGCCGCTCACCATCAACGCGGCACTCTATAAGAGCCTGCCCTATGATCCGGCAAAGGCATTCGCGCCGATCTCGCTCGTCGCCTCGGTGCCGATCGTGCTTGCCGTGCATCCGTCGGTCGAAGCCAGCAACGTCAGAGAACTGATCGCGCTCGCCAAGGCAAAGCCGGGCACCCTCAACTTCGGATCGTCGGGCAACGGCTCGACCAATCATCTCGCCGGCGAATTGCTGAAGAGCATGACCGGCATCAATATCGTCCACCTCCCCTACCGGGGTGCAGCGCCCGCCATGAACGATCTCATCGCGGGGCATATTCCCATGATGTTCGACAACATCCCGGCGGTACTGCCGCAGGTTCAGGCCAAAACCATCAAGGCGATTGCGGTGGCCGGCACCAAACGCGCCAGCGCCCTGCCTGACGTTCCCACGGTTGCGGAATCCGGCGTACCCGGCTTCGAGGCCTCCGCCTGGTTTGGGCTGGTGGCGCCCGCGAAGACACCCGCGCCGGTGCTTGCGAAACTGGCGAGCGAAGTCGACACGATCCTGAAAATGCCGGACGTTCAAAAACGGTTTACCGAACTCGGCGCCGAGCCCGGCAACATTTCGGGCCCCGCGTTCGGGCAATTCCTCGCCGAAGAAACCGCGAAATGGACGAAGATCATCCAGTCATCCGGTGCGACGGTGAACTAGAGCCTTTTCCGTTCCGATGGAATCGGAACGGGGCTCTAGATTCTCGATTTGACGCGTTTTCTTGACGCGAACCGGTATCCACTTCGCTGGAAAACGCTCTAGGGCGAGAAACCCATGCTCATGGGACTACACCAAGCGCCTTCAGCTCGGCATTGGCGGCTTCCCACTCGAGGAAACTGCGCGGGCAATCGCTCGCCGCCAAGCGGAAAAGGCCGGTTGCCTCATCCTTCAATCCCTTCGTCAGCGAGTGCTCCCCACTGTAGAAATGCGCCTCGCAGACCCGGCCCTTCTTCCTGGTAGCGTCAGGATCGTCGGCGGCAGCAAGTACAGCAGCAAGCGTCATTTGGCCCATGAACAATCTGATGACAGGTGCCGGCCAGACCTTCATGTCGATCCGGGAACTGGATTGCGCCAGACGGCTCGGGAGATTGCTCCGCTGACCGACAATATCGATCCACAGCGCCAGATAGGCATTGTCAGGTGCATGTGCACTTGCCTGGTCAAGATCGGCCAGCGCCTTTTCGACCGAGCCAGCAAAGAGATATGAACGCCCGCGAGCAAAGTAGGCCAGCGGGGATTTCGGATTGAGCCGGATCGCCTCGTTGTAGTCGGCGATAGCGCGGTCGAGGTCGCCCCTGGCGTGATAAGTAACGCCGCGGCCGACGAAAGCCTTGACTGACTTTGGATCGAATCGGATCGCCGCGCTGTAGTCGGCGACGGCGCGCTCGTAGTCACCCTTGGCGCGATAAGCGGTACCTCGACTGCTGAAGACGCCGGCATCTTCGGGATCAATCCGGATCGCCTCACTGTAGTCTGCGATGGCGCGGTCCAGGTCGCCCTGTTCGAGATAAACGCTACCTCGCTTGTCGAAGGTCATGTCGGATCCGGGATCGAGCCGGATCGCCTCATTGAAGTCGGCGATGGCGCGGTCGTTGTCGCCCTTGGCGCCGTAGGTGATACCTCGACCGAGGAAGGCCTTGGCGTGTTTGGGATCGAGCCGGATCGCCTCACTGTAGTCGGCAATGGCGCGGTCGTTGTCGCCCTTGTCGTGGTAGGCGCTACCTCGATTTTGGAAGGCCCTGGCGAACTTTGGATCGAGCCGGATCGTCTCATCGTAGTCGGCGATGGCGCGGTCTTTGTCGCCCTTGTCGCTGTAGGCGTTACCCCGATTGTTGAAGGCCATGACGAATCTTGGATCGAGCCGGATCGCCTCATTGTAGTCGGCGACGGCGCGGTCGTTGTCGCCCTGTTCGTTGTATGCGGCACCTCGATTGTTGAAGGCCATGGCCAATTTAGGATCGAGTCGGATCGCCTCATTCAAGTCGGCGATGGCGCGGTCGTTGTCGCCCTTGTTGCGATGAGCGACAGCCCGATTGTTGTAGTAGGCCGCCAGATTGGGTCCCTTCCATTTCCCCGACTTGATGCTCCGGGTACAGGCCGTGATCGTAGCCTCGGGGTCCTGCAGAGTATCGCACTGGTCAGCGGCGGCTGAATAACCCAGGAATATCGTGACGGCAAAAAGCGCGCTCCAAAATCTCCAATCCGTGGGCCTCATTGCGATTTCCCTGGGCGAACTTTGATGTCCGGAAATATGTATCGGCATCTGGCGTTCCGGTTCACATCCAACAGGACAAAGTCACTTAACTATTGGGTCAATCGGCTCGATTTCGGCTTGTCGGCAGCATGTCCAGTTGGCGACTAGTCCTGGAAGTCAGCCTTCCTCAGACTGCGCGTTCCTCCGCACCATGCGCCACCGGCGCACGCCGTTGCACCGCTGGCGGGGCTGCAACGTCGCTTTGACACCGGCGCGCCTGTATAGGATGCAGCGAAGCGTTTGCTGCGGCGACGGCTCGCAACAAAAGAACCGGGAGAGAGACATGTCTGAGAAGGTCGCGGTCATCGGAATGGGGCAGATGGGATCGGGGATGGCGGGGCGGCTCAGGGAGTCCAACCTCGACGTCGTCGGCTACGACGTCAACGCCGACCAGTGCGCGCGCCTCACCGAGGACGGCTTCCGAATGGCGTCGAGCATCGCGGAAGCACTCGAAGGCCGTACGGTCGTGCTGACCAGCCTGCCTGATCCGAAGGCGGTGACGGAAGCCTGGCTCGGCGCCAACGGAATCGTCGCCCATGCGGCCAGGGGCACGCTCTGCATCGAACTCAGCACCATTGACCCGCAGACGATGCGGCAGGCCGCCGACGCAGCCACCGCGCGCGGGATCGCGGTGGTAGATTGTCCGGTCAGCGGCAGCCCGAACGAGGCGCGCGCCGGCAAGCTGATCCTGATCGCCGGTGGCGACATGGCCGACGTCACCCGCGCCGAGCCGATCCTGAAACTGCTCGGCAATGACTGGAAATACACCGGCCCGGTCGGCACCGCCAAGGTCGTCAAGATCGTCAACAACATGATGTCGATGGGTAACGTGCTGGTCGCGGCGGAAGCATTCGCGCTCGGTGTTGCCGCCGGCGTCGAACCGGACAAGCTCTATGACGTGCTGTCCGTCAGCGGCGGACGCTCGCATCACTTCACCAAGCGCTTTCCAAACGCGATCAAGGGCGACTTCGCGCCGGGGTTCAAGATGGAATTGGGCGAAAAGGATCTGGCGCTCGCCGTCGAACTCGGCCGCATGACGAAGATGCCGACGCCATCGGCGTCCGCGACGCGCGAACTGTACGCGCTTGCGCTGGCTGAAGGCTTTCGCGGCCAGGACATCGTCGCGTTGCTCGCGATGTATCAGAATTGGGCAAAGCCGTCCTGATCCACAATCTCCGTTCGTCCGTTGATGGCGATGCCGGCGTAACCATCTATGCGGCAAGCCCTACGCACGCCCCAAGCGGCCGAGTCGCATCTCCGGGCCGGAGTTTGTGACACGCATCACAGTAGCGGTGGCTTGAGGTTGTAAGCTGGCGATTGTGGACTAGTTCACAGACGCACTTGAATGGAATTGAGAAGGTTGGTGGTCGTGTCAATGAATTGCAGCGCCTGTTGGGTCTTGCCGAAGGCCAGCGGAAAACGCACACATCGGTCCGATAGTTGAACCAATCGTTTCCGCTCCTCAGCAAGAATCGTATTGGACTTCTCGATCGCGAATTTCACGACCCCCTTCACCGGACTGTTATCCCCGAAATCGGTCATCTCTTTTTCGATCGTGATCAAGTACTCGTAGCTCGAAAGCTCTTCGGATATCTGAAGAAGCTCCCGGATAGTAGACATGACACACTCGACGTCACCGCTGGAAAGGTCCGATCGCTTGGACGTCTGGACCAGATCACCCATCAAGTTCTGGAATAGCGGCTTTATGGCTTCGACTTTCTTGAAGTCGCTTTCGCTCAGCACACCGCTGCGCGACACGTCGGGTGCCAGCACGAGCATCGCAACACCAAGGACCAGCGATCCGAGCCACCCGCGACGTGGAGCGGCAATCGACCGCCCGCCCGGCATGCAAGCGGGATCGGTCTTTCTCCCCGCAACTCCGACCAACAACTTCCCGACGGCGCTCACGCCCATTGGATCAACCTCGATCATGGCCAACAACCATAGTTCGCCATTGCGGCCGCTGCTAGGGCGGTCAGTACCCGGTCTGCGTCATTTTTGCACGGCGAGCACGGCTTTCCGCGCGGTCCTTCCGGCGCGTTTGGTTGTTCCGGGGTGGCTTTTGTGTATGATCTGCCCGCAAGAGGAACAGGGCTGTGCGTGATCGACAAAATCATCGACTGCTCGCGGCTGGGGAGACTCTCCCCGGTACGATTATGGACCCGGGAAAATGAGCGATCTTTCGCAGCGGACCTTTCGCGCCGTGGCGCTGCAGCGAGCCGCCTCGCCCGAACAGCTTGACCATCTCGTCCGCATCACCAGGCCGTTCGACTGGATGCTGGTGTTCGCCATCTGCATCGCGCTGATCGGCGCGGTGACGTGGGGCATCGTCGGGCGCGTCCCTACCCGCGCCGAAGGCCAGGGCATTCTGATCAGCGGCGGCGGCCGCGTCGTCGAGGCGGCTTCAGCCGCCCCAGGCAGATTGGCCACGATCAGCGTCCTGGTCGGTGATCGCGTCACACAGGGACAACCGATCGCAGAGATCGTTCAAACCGATATCCAGCAACGCCATGCGGCAGCCGTCGAGGTCTTTCGCGAGAAGGAACGCCAGCACGCCGACCTGATCGACAAGACCAAGCGCGAGCTTGCGTCGAAGGCCCAGAACTTTGCCAAGCTCGAGGCCGCCTTCAACCAGGTCATCAAGGCGACCACGCAGCGCATCGAGTATCTGACCAACGACGTCAAGACGCTCGAGGATCTGATGGCGAAGGGATTGACGACCCGACGCACGCTCGAAGAGCGGCGGCGTGATCTCACCGACGCCCAGCAGCGCAAGGAAGATACGCTCAACGAAATCCTCAAGATCCGATCGACACAGAGCGATCTGGAGACCCAGCGCGAACGCGAGAACCAGACATCGGAATTTGCCCTCAATGACGCCCGCCGTCAGATGGAATCCGCGGCGAGCCTGCTGACCCAGAACACCCAGATCATCAGCCCGGTCGATGGGCGCGTGCTCGAAATCAAGGTCTCCGCGGGCGCGGTGCTCGCGGTCGGCGCGCCGGTGGTTGCGATCGAGAGCGAAGGCAACAAGCTGGAAGCCCTGATCTATATTCCGGCCGAGCGCGGCAAGAACGTGAAGCTCGGGATGCCGGTGCGCATCGAGCCCAGCACGGTGAAGCGCGAGGAATTCGGAACCATGGTCGGCACCGTGGTGACGATCTCGGATTTCCCGATGACGCCGCAAGGCATGGCGGCCGTGCTCCACAATGACACTCTGGTCACCCGCTTCTCGAAGGAAGGCGCCGCCTACGCCGCAACGGTCAGCCTGGAGCCGGACCCGGAAACCGTCAGCGGCTACCGCTGGGCGGTGGGACAAGGGCCGCCCACCCGCCTCACCAGCGGAACGCTGACGCGCGCGGAAATCACCACCCGGCGGCAACGTCCGCTCGATCTGGTGGTGCCGCTGTTCAAGAAGTATACCGGCATTGACGGATAACGTCCCATCGCAGCCACCGGCTCCGCCCGAGTACCGGCCGCCATCGCTTTGGCACCGGTTCCGAAGGCTGTTTTGGCGTCGCAACGTCAAGAAGACGCCCACCATCCTGCAGATGGAGGCCGTCGAATGCGGCGCGGCCGCGCTGGCGATGGTGCTCGCGCATCACGGTGCGTGGATTCCACTGGAGCAGTTGCGCGTTTCGTGCGGCGTCTCGCGCGACGGCAGCAAGGCGAGCAACATCGTCAGGGCAGCGCGCACCTTTGGCTTCGATGCCAAGGGTTTCCGCAAAGAGCCGACGACGCTGCACGAATTGCCGATGCCCTGCATCATCCACTGGAATTTCAATCATTTCGTGGTGCTCGAGGGTATCGACGGCAGCGACGTCTATATCAACGATCCCGCGGTCGGACGCCGGCGCACCGACATGGTCGAGCTCGATCTCGCCTTCACCGGCGTCGCGCTCACCATGGAGCCCACGGCCGGGTTTCAGCGCTCGGGCACCAAGCCGCTCGGATTGAAGCTGCTGCTACGCGAATTGCGCTCGTCGAAGGCCGCCGTCGGACTTCTGGTGCTGGTAAGCCTCGCGCTGGTGGTGCCGGCGATCGTCGCCGCCGGCTTTTCAAAGATCTTCATCGATCATATCCTGATCCAGGGGACCAGCAGCTGGTTCATTCCGCTGCTGATCGGCATGGGTCTCACGGCGATCATCCGCGCGCTGCTGACACTGGTGCGGCAATCGCTGTTGTTGCGGCTGCAGACCAAGCTTTCGGTGGTGATGGTCAGCCGCTTTCTCTGGCACGTCATGTCGCTGCCGGTGGAATTCTTTACCCAGCGTCATGCCGGCGATATTTCCACCCGCGTCGGCGCCAACGAACAGATCGGGCGCTTGCTTTCGAGCGGTGTGGCATCCAATGCGCTCAATCTGACTTCGATCGTGTTCTTCGCCGCCGCGATGGCGATCTACGATCTGCCGCTGACGATCATTGGCGTCAGCATGACGCTCGCGAACGTGGTTGCATTGCGGTTCATCAGCGAACGCCGGCAGGACCTCAGTCGCTCGCTTGCGCTGGAGCAAGGCAAGCTGGTCGGCTCCACCGTCAGCGCCGTGCGCAGCATCGAGACCCTCAAGGCGAGCGGCCTGGAGGACGAGGCATTCGGGCAATGGGCCGGCATCCAGGCCAAGGCCTTGAACGCCGAGCAGGAGCTCGGCGCTTCCTCGATCTATCTCGACATGCTGCCGACGCTGTTCACGGGCCTGACCGTTGCGGCCATCCTCAGCGTCGGGGGCATGCGCGTCATCGAGGGATCCCTGACGCTCGGCGGCCTGGTGGCGTTCCAGTCGCTGATGGCGAGTTTCTCCGAACCGGTCAACGAGCTCGTCAACTACGTCGGCAATTTGCAGACCATCAAGGGTGGGCTCGAGCGGCTGGAAGACGTCTACAATTATCCGCTCGGAAAGCCGGAAAAATCTCAGGCCGCGCCGGAGCGATTCCCGCCAAAACTGACCGGCAAGGTCGAACTCAGCAATATCAAGTTCGGCTACTCGATCCTGGAGCCTCCGCTGCTGGATGATATCACGATCAGCATCCACCCGGGCTCACGGGTGGCCTTGGTCGGCGCCTCCGGCAGCGGCAAATCGACCCTCGGAAAGCTGATCTGCGGGCTCTACAAGCCATGGGCCGGCGACGTTCGCGTCGACGGCTGGAGCTTGCCGGAAATCCCGCCACAGGTGTTTGCGAATTCGATCACCTATGTCGATCAGGACATCTTCCTGTTCGAGGGAACGGCTCGCGAGAACCTGACCCTTTGGGACTCCACCGTCTCCGAAGCCGACCTTTCGCAGGCGCTGAAGGATGCCGTGATCCACGAGGACATCGCGACGCGGACGGGAAACTACGACTGTTATATCAACGAGGGCGGCACCAATTTCAGCGGCGGCCAGCGCCAGCGCATCGAGATCGCCCGGGCGCTGGTTTCCAATCCCTCCATCCTCGTGCTCGACGAGGCGACCGGGGCCCTCGACCCGATCACCGAAAAGATCATCGATGACAATCTGCGGCGGCGTGGCTGCACCTGCATCATCATTGCGCATCGCCTCAGCACTATCCGTGACTGCGACGAGATCATCGTGCTGCAGCTGGGCAAGATCGTCGAACGCGGAACCCATGAACAGCTGATGGGCCTTCAGGGCGCGTACGCAAGATTAGTGGCCCAGGAATGAGTGAATCTCTGCTCCGGCAGGCCGAAGGGACGGCCAATCAGGAAGGTGACACCCGCCCGGCGGGACACGTCGTATTCGACGGCCGCCATCCGAAGCTGCTCGACCATCGTGGCTACGCACTCCAGATGACGGCGGGACATGTCGACGTCTTCGCGGTCCGGCTCGTCGAAGGCAGCACCGAGGGCGCCCGGCATCATCTGTTCCGGGTAGAGAGCGGAGAAATCGTTCTCGACCTGCAATCAGGTTTCAACGAACCGAACGCACAGGTACAGGTGCTTGCGGTCGGAAGTCTCGGCGCCGAGGCGCTGCTCGTGCCGCGCATGGACATTCAATCCACCGACGCTGCCATCGCATGGATCCGACGGCTTGCAAGATTGATCGCCGGGCCCAACCCGAGTTGGGACATGCTCGAAGTGCCGACCGGGGGCGCGGCAGCTATTCCGCCGGGCGAACGGCGCCGCGGTCCAGGCCGCAGCATCGTCTGGGTCTCTCCGGACCAAGGAACGGCCAAGCCGATGGGGCTCGATCCTCCGATCGCCGCGGGTGGCCCACCCTTGCCGCTCACATCAGGCATGTGGATCGAGGCGGGTCCATCAGGCTGCGGCGTGCGCGGCACCGAACAGATGCCGGATGCGGACCAGCTATGGCTCGCCATCGATCAATTCCATCTCGGCGTTGCCAGTTGCGTGCGGCAATATCTGGCCTGCGACGCCGAGCGGGAGGCACGGCGTCTGGTCCTTCGCCGCGAATTGATCGCGGCACAGACGGCAGAATCCTTTGAGCGCCTTTCCGATGTGGTCGTGCAGCGCTCGACCCACACGACGATCGCCACGGATTCAGCGGATCCGCTCTTCAACGCCTGCCGGGTCGTTGTGGAAGCGATCAAGATGCCTTTCACCATCCCGCCCCGGCCGCCGCAGTCGGAGGGCGGATTTGGCGGCGCGATCGAGATCGCGCGTTCAGCCCGCTTGCGCGTTCGCCGGACACTGTTGCGGGGCGATTGGTGGCAGCAGGATGCAGGGCCATTGGTCGCCTGGCACGGCGAGGCGCAAAATCCCGTCGCACTCATTCGCCGCGGCGCCCGTCGCTACGTGATGCTGGACAGCAAGACCGGGACCCAGCGCCCCGTCGATCGGGCGCTCGCCATGGAATTGGCCCCGGAAGCCGTGTCGTTCTATCCGGCGCTGCCGGCGCGCCCGCTCCGGTTCCGCGACCTGTTGACTTTCTCGTTCAAGCATTCCACCGGCAGCTTCCTGCGGATCGTGATCGCGATCATCGCGATCGGATTGTTGTCGCTGGTGACGCCGCAGATCACCAGCCTCCTCGTCAATTCCGTGATCCCGCGCAGCGAACTCGACCAGCTGGTCTTTTGCGGCCTCGCGCTCGCCGTCACGGCCATCGCCATCGCCAGTATCCAGACCATGGAAGGGCTGGCGATGCTGAAGGTCGAAGGCCTGATGGACTGGAGGCTGCAGGCAGCCGTGATCGACCGGATGCTCCGCCTGCCGACCTCGCTGTTTCGGGAATACACCGTCGGCGATTTCGTCGACCGCTCGATGGGCATCGACGCGGCGCGGCGGGTTTTTACCGGACGCGCGCTGCGCAGCATGCTGATGGGCGTGCTCGCCTGGTTCAGCATCGCCCTGATGCTCTACTATGATCTCAAACTGGGGCTGATCGCGCTGCTGCTGACGCTGATCCGGGCGTTGCTGATCGTCGCCACCAGTGCGCTCCGCCTCTATTACGAGAACAAGTACTTTACCGAGCAAGGCAAGATCGGCGGCTTCGTGCTGCAACTGATCACCGGCATCGGGAAACTTCGCGTCGCCGACGCGACAGCGCGTGCGCTTGCGGTTTGGTCACGGCAATTCGCCGCGCAGAAACGCAATTTCATCTCCTCGCAGAAGGCTTCCAACGCCCTTGGCGTCTTTGAAGCGGCGTTTCCGCTGATCGCCACCCTCATCATCTTCGGGGCGGCGACGTTCCTGAAGAGCAAGCTGCTGGTCGATGTCGGCGGCTTCCTCGCCTTCTTTTCCGCGTTCGGACAATCGATGGCCGCGATCGGCTCATGGGCTTCGGGCATCAGCGAATCGCTGATCGCGATCCCGCACATCACCCGCCTCCGCCCGCTGATTTCAGGTGAAGCCGAATTGTCGGACGAACGGAAATCGCCGGGCGAACTGTCCGGAGCGGTCGAACTGTCGCGTGTCACCTTCCGCTATACGGATAGCGGTCCGCCGGTGCTCGACAACGTCTCTTTGCGGATCGCCCAGGGCGAATATGTCGCCATTGTCGGCCCGTCAGGCAGCGGCAAATCCTCGCTGTTCCGGCTGCTGCTGGGATTCGAGAAGCCGGAAACCGGCACGGTGTTCCTCGACGGCAAGGCCATCGACACGCTCGATATCAGCGCGGTGCGCCGCCAGCTCGGCGTGGTCCTGCAGAACGGCAAGCTGGCGACCGGCAGCCTCTACGATAATATCTGCGGCGGCGTTCAACTGCCGCCCGAACTGGCATGGGAGGCGGCGCGGCTGGCCGGCCTGGAAGACGATATCAAGGCGATGCCGATGGGCATGAACACCGTGGTCTCCGAGGGCGTCAATACGCTGTCCGGCGGTCAGCGGCAGCGGATCATGATCGCGCGCGCCGTCGCGCGCCGCCCGCGCATCCTGCTGTTCGACGAGGCGACGAGCGCGCTCGACAACCAGTCGCAGGCGATCGTGAGTCATTCGCTCGGCAACCTCAATGTGACGCGGATCATCATTGCGCACCGGCTCTCCACCGTGCGTCAGGCGGATCGCATCATCGTGCTGGTCGACGGCAAGGTGGTGCAGACCGGAAGCTATGATGAGCTCAGCAGCACGCCGGGAATGTTTGCGTCATTCGCCAAGCGCCAGCTGCTTTAGAGGATGATCCGGAAAAGTGGATGCTCGTTTTCCATCACGACAAACGCGACGCGTTTGCGCGGAGATCGTGCTCAAAGCAAAGATGATGTGGATCACGCCGGTGGGACATCCTTCGCAACGTGACTCCAGTCACTGCGCTGGCTCGATGCGGCTCGTAGTCTCCTGATCATAGACGAAGTGGATCCTCGCTTCGTTAGAAAGCAGGAGACCACCATGAACCACGACCTTCTCAATGACGAACATCTTTCCATCGTTAATGGCGGCGCCCATGGCGACGGCACCGGCACCTGCGGTGGCAAACGCAACGGCACCGGCGGCGGCGACAGCCTCGGCTGGCTCCGTCACCTCGTGAGCTCGCTCGCCCACGTCTTCGGCTTCTGAAGCTGAACAGGTGTGAGTTAAGGAAGAGACCGCCTCAACTGGCGGTCTCTTGTTTCTGGGGGCAAGCAATCATGTTTGCCCCACACGGCATGTGCCGCTGCACTGCCACATCCCGTTTAGCTGTGCAGCAATGAACAGCCATTGCCTGCTGCCCGGCTTCGCTAGCTAGTCGATGGAGCATCAAGGGTGTTTGGTGGCGGATATTCGAGGCGATGTCCGATGACCCGGACTTCGAATATCTGATCGTCGATTCCACCATCGTTCGGGCGTATCAGCTTCTCAAAGCACAAGCAGTTCCGCCGCGTCGCAACCTGCTTCGAAAAACCGCCCGAAATTACCGTGCCTCTCGCAGCCATCGTCTTATGGATGCGATAAGTGTCCACACCACCTAGAGCATGATCCGGAAAAGTGGACGCCGGTTTTCCCTCACGACAAACGCGATGCGTTTGCGCGGAGATCATGCTCAAAGCAAAGGTGATGTGGACCACGCCGGTGAGACATCCTTAGCAACGTGACGCCAGTCACTACACCAGCTCGATGCACCTTCTAGTCTCCTGATCATAGACGAAGTGGATCCTCGCTTCGTTAAAAAGCAGGAGACCACCATGAACCACGACCTTCTCAATGACGAACATCTTTCCATCGTTAACGGCGGCACCCTTGGCGTCGGCAGCTGCAGCAAAGGCAACGGCAACGGCGGCAGCGTCGGCCTCGGCGGCCTCCGCTGGCTCTATAGCATCGTGCGCTCGATCGCCCACGCCTTCGACTTCTGAAGCTGAACAGGTGTGAGTTAAGGAAGAGACCGCCCCAACAGGCGGTCTCCTTTGTTTGTGGGGAGTGATTTGGATCACGCCGGGGGCGGCATCCTTCGCAACGTGACGTCCGTCACCGCGCCGGCCTGGTGCGGCTCGTAATCTCCTGGCCATAGACGAAGCGGATTCCCCCTTTCGCTAGAAACAGGAGGTCACCATGAACCACGAACTTCTCAACGACGAACAGCTCACCATCGTTGCCGGCGGCAAACCTGCCGGCGGGCACGGCAGCGGCACCGGTGGCGGCACCGGCGGCGGCGGCGGCAACGGCACCGGCGGCGGCGATGGCCTCGGCTGGCTCCGCAACCTGATCCGTAGCATCTTCAACTAAACGCCGAAGGGCGTTTGGCGCACGCAAGGGACCGCCCCAACGGGCGGTCTCTTTTGTTTCCGGGGCAAGCTGAAGGTCGTTTAACCCACCCCGCACGGCTCATTGCGGTGCACATCCCGTTTTGCTTTGCAGCAATCAACACCCATTGCCGCCTGCCTTGAACAGCCGCTGGCGCGAAAGACCGACCCCGCGGAACCGGATATCACTCGCCGCCGGGCCCTGCTGGCGATAGCATCGCACCATCGCAGTGGAAATCGCCGATGAGTAAGCCAGGTCCGGTATTTGCGTGGGGGAGCGTCTCGGAGGACCTCGCCCTGTTCAAGGCGCTCACGCCGGAACAGCGCTTCAAGACCTTTGACGCCATGGTCCGGCAGGACCTTGTCCGCGGCGAAACGCTGGTGGCGCAGGGCGACCCTGCCGATTCCCTCTATATCGTGTTGCATGGCGCGCTCGCCGTGCGCCGAACCGGCGATACCCAGCCCATTGCCGAACTCCGCGCCGGGGAACTGGTCGGTGAAATCGGCTTCTTTGCCAACCTGACCCGCACCGCCAACGTGATCGCGATCCGCGACACCAGCGTGCTCGTGCTGACGCGGGCCGCCTATCGGAGCCTCGCAGAGGGCACGCCGGCGATTGCCGAGGCGCTGCTGGCGACGCTCGCGCTGCGGTTTGCCAAGCGGACCGAACACATCCCCACCACCCGCACCTCGCCGATGGCGCGAACGGTGGCGCTGATCGATGGTGGACGGGCGCCGATTCCGGCCGCCTTTTACCAGCGGATGCGCGAGGGCCTCGCGAGGACCGACGCCCAGATCGTCGATCCCGCTCGCGTCGGCTTGATGTTTCCGGGCCGGGCGCTGGATGCCCCTGAGGTCACCGACTGGCTCAACAAGCTCGAACAGGTTTCGCCGCTCGTCGTCTATCTCGGCAGCGGCGAGGTGCCGGCCTGGACGCGAAAAGCCATTCGGCAGGCGGACATGGTCGTGCTGGCGTGCCGCGGCGAAGCCCCTGCGGAAAGCCTCACCGAGATCGAAGCGTTCGCTTGCCAGGTGCATCCGGTCGCTGCCCGGCGCATCGTGCGTATTCATGACCGCCGCAGCGGTGAAGTCAGCGGCACCGCCGCCTGGCTTGCGCGCCTGCCCTGCTTCATGCACCACCACGTCGCGCTCGAGGATCAGGCCGATATCGACAGCCTGATCCGCTTTCTCTCCGGGCGCGCGATCGGGTTCGTGGCGGCCGGCGGCGGGAGTTTCGGATCGGCACATGCCGGCATCTACAAGGCGTTCCGCGAGCGCGGCGTGATGTTCGACATCTTCATCGGAACCAGCGTCGGCTCCGCGATGGCCGCCGGCTTCGCCAAGAACTATGAGGCGGACCATCTCGAGCGCGGCGCCCACGAGATTTTTGTGAAGAGCCGCAGCTTTCGCCGGCCGACCTGGCCGAGATACGCGCTGCTGGATCACAAGGCGTTCGATCGCGCCCTCGCCGATCAATACGGCGCGCAATGCCGGATCGAGGATTGCTGGCGGCCGTTCGCGGCGGTCGCAACCAACTTGTCCACCCACGGCCTCGAACTGATCCAGTCGGGCTTGCTCTGGCAGGCGGTGCGGGCATCGAGCGCCATTCCCGGTCTGCTGCCGCCGTTCTACACCAAGGAAGGCGCGATGCTCGTCGACGGATGCCTGATCGACAACGTACCGCTGGATCCCATGCATCAACTGAAAAGCGGTCCCAATCTGGTGGTGCATTTCGGCGAACCCGCGGTCGAGACGTTCGATGTCGATTATGCGGCGTTGCCCGGCCGGCTCGAACTGGCGGCTGCGATGCTGGTACCGTTTCGCAAGAAATTGCTTCCGGCAGCGCCGAACGCGGTCAACGTGTTGTGGCGAAGCCTCGTCGCCCATCAGCGCTATGATACAATCCCGGCCGCACCGCTCGACCACGTCATGCGGCCACCGATTCCGCCCGGCGTTGGCGTCACCGAATTCGAACGCCACACCGAAATTTTTGACGCGGCCTATCTATGGGCGCAGGCGCGTCTCGCAGCGCTCGAAGCCGACGGCAATCCGGCTATCGCCGCCATTGTTGCAAGCAGCGCGGCGGCCAGGCGCTGAGGGACGTTTTCATCAAGTCGCCAGAATAGACCGCAACTCCGCCGCCAGCATTCGCGGCACGGGATCATCAGGACATTCGTCAGCCAGCTCTTCGAACATCCGGGCAGCGCCGGTCTTGTCGCTCTCGATCGACCGATACGCCGCGAGGTAGCGCTCCCGCCAGCTCGACGGCGTTTCCGGCGACCAGGGTTCAAAGACCTCGACCGGCACATCAAGGCCGCGCAACAGCGTGACGCCAAGCGGCCTGAACAGCGTGGACGTGCATCGTGCCGCCGCGAACGGGCCGACACAGATCGTCGACCCATAGCGCTTGTTCAGCGCTTCCAGGCGCGCCGCCGAGTTGATGGAATCGCCATGGGCGGTGTAGTCGAGCTTGGACCTGATGCCGATGTCGCCGACGATGGCAATGCCGGTTTCGATACCGATGCGGGTGCGGCCAAAGCCGATCTGGGACGGCTCCACGCGGGATTTGAACGCCTTGGTCCATAGCCGCATCTCCTCGGCGCAATCGATCGCGCGTTGCGGATGATCCTCCAGATCGAGCGGCGCGTTGAAGAACGCGTGAACGGAATCGCCGACGATCTTGTCGACCATCCCGCCATGCTTCATCACAATGGCCGCCATCCCTTCAATGTATTCATCCAGCACGGCGACCAGTTGCTCGGGGCCGGCGCGATGGGTCATCGCGGTGAAATCCTCGATATCGGTGAACAGCGCGGTGATCTCGCGCTTCTCGCCGTTCAATTTCAGGAGGCCCGGATTCTCGGCGATTCGTTTTACGACTGCGGGAGCCAGATGTTGCTCGAAGCGACTCCGGATGTGGGCCTCGCGCCGGGTCACCAGCGCGTAAGAAGTGACCGATGACGCCAGGAAAACAAAGAGGCCTCCGATCGAGGGCATCAGGGGATCAACCAGCCGATCGCCAAGCAGCGACGCCAGAATTGCGCCTGACCAAACGGCAGCCAGAGCGGCCAGGCCGACAAAAGCCCCCAACACCGGCGACAGCGCCGATGCTGCGACAATGGCTATCAACCCCATGATCAGGGTCAGACCGAGGCCCAGTGGCATCGCTTGCGGGGCGCGCCGCGCGTAGATCTGCTGTATGGCATCGGCCTGAATCTCGACCGATGGAACGAGCTGATCAGTCGCCGTTTCACGCAATCCGCCAAGCTCCGGCGCCGACCCACCGATCAAGACAATGGCGCCCGCAAGGCGCGCCCGTTCACTGGCCTTGTCGACGACGTCAACCGCGGAAATCGTGCGCGCCTCCTGTTTGCGGCTGTCACTGCCGGCCAATCGCAGCATACCGTCGCTGGGCAGCGGCACCCCGAGATCGCCAATGATGATCCGTTGCGGGCCTGTTTCGACGGAATAGGCCGGAGACCGCTGAAACAATCGGACGGCTTCCAGCCCAAGCCCTGGTCGCGTCGCTTCCCCTGCACCGACAAGAAGCGGCACCCGGCGGACCTTGCCATCCGCATCTCCCGGCAACGAAAGCGCGCCAAGCCCTTTCGTCGCCTCAACCAGTGGTGGGATCGGTCCGATGCCCCCGGTCATGCGCCAGACGTCATCCAGCATGATCGGGTGACGCGCGAGAACCGGCACGCCCGGGACGGCATCGGTGCCGTCGGCGTCGAGCACAAATCCCAGCACGACCGGAACGTTCTTGATCGCCGCCGCCAGACGCTTGTCCCCATCGGGAAGTTCTGCAGCGAGTGCGCGGATATCCTGTTTACCGGTCAGCGCGCCGAGCTGCCGCGCCAATGCGGCCGGAGAACGGCTATCCGCTTGCGCAAAAAGGATATCGATCCCAACCACGGACGGATTGCCGTTGGCGACCGCTTCGACCAGCCGCGCCATCGTCTCGCGCGGCCACGGCCATGGTCCCAGGGCGTCGAGCGATCGCCGGTCGATATCGACAACGATGACCGGAACAGCTTTTGAAGTCTCCTGGGGTTTCAACCGGCGGATCTGCCGATCGGCCGTAAGCACCACGTCGAACGCCGTTTCGCGAAATACGTTCCGCCAATCCTTTGGCAACAATAATACGGCCGCGAAAAACAATATGAGCGCAAGGAAACCGGCAACCAGGCCCGAATGGGTCTTGCCGACCTGGCTAAGCATGGGTGCCGTCGACTTCGGCGAGCTTCTGCGGATCGCAGAAGATGCGATCCAGCGTCCGGCCGATCGCGCCGATCTCCTCCAGCTTGCCGAGCGCCTCGTTGATCTTGGGGCGGCTGGCGCCGAGCAGCAGGGCAAGCTCGCCCTGCGACATGCCGAGATCCAGCGGCAGGCGTTTGCCCGGTACCGGCTTGCGATCGCCAATGGCGACCAGGAAGAAGCGCGCCAGCCGAACATGCATCGGATGAAGCGCGATCGACTCGAGCTGCCCGCTGGTGTCGCGCAAGCGGCTGCAGAGAAACGATATCAGCCGTTCGGACAATACCGGCCGTGCGGTCCACAGCTTGCGAAAATCTTCCTTGTCGAGCCGGTAGGTCGTCACCGCCGTGAGTGCGGTGGCGTCTGCACTCCTGGTGCCGCCGTCAAGTGCCGCGATTTCGCCGAGCAATTCGCCTGATGTCGCATGCCGAAAGCTCAATTCGCGGCCATCTTCGGTAGCGATCGCCAGTCGCACGCGTCCTTCGGCCACGAGGTAAAGCCCCGTCGCGCGCTCGCCGCGCGTAAACAGCGCCTGTCCCTTCTTGAATTTGGCTTCCCGAAACGACGGAATGCAGGCCTCGATATCTCCGACAGGCAGGCCCTTGAACAGCTCCGTTTTCGAAAGGAGCGAAACGAGGATATCTTTGCTGGACATTTATCGCCTGAATGAAAGGCCTTGGTTTGCAATCGCCTTGACGTCCGACCGGAAAGTCTCCCCGCGCCTCCATGGCTTCGATCGCGAGGCCACCTTCCGAAATTCAGTCGGAGACTAGCCAACGCTGGCGAGGGCAGCACGAATCCGTTCCGCACCCCACGCAACCGCTGCGGAGGGTTTTGCGCCCGGACTGTCCAGGTTCGTACCCTGCCCTGCCTGCAGCACAACCTCGGCTCCGCCGCCGGAAACGGCGACGGTGCCGTGATCGACGAATACGCCAAAAACGCCGTTGCTCGGTCCGGCAAAGAACTTTGTGCCACGAACGGCAATGAGTCCGTAGGAGCTCCTGATCTTCACGGGGGCGGGACGGCTTCCGCTCGGCCGGTCAAAAACCATCGGACCCGACTGCAGCGAGATCTCGCCTCCGGTGGTCGAAAGAAACTGGTCTATGACCACTTGCGCCTTTTCGCCGAGCTTGATCGTCGTGTCCTCGCCCAACAACATGGTGAGCCGGGAGGATGCCCCGGTCGCGACGCGATCACCGACAAAAAGCGAGGATGCTTTTTCCAAAGGCCGATGCTGGTTGCTTGCATCGGCGAACGCTTCGCCCTTGATCTCTTCAACCCGGCCGGCACGATCGCCGGCGCGTGCCGGCTCATTGAAGGCTGCGGACGCCAGCAGCGCACCCGCAAAACCCATGACATCTCGCCGATCGAGCGGTTGCCCGAAATAGCGCCGCGATCGTGGAATCATGAAACGCATCGTACAATCCGCTCTATGGCAGATTTCATGCTATCGGAGGCGCCAAGTGCAGGCAACCCGAGGCGGCTGCCGCAGGCGCACGGTGTATGCCGAACGCGGATCAACTCAACCGCGGAATCTCAAACCAGATGGATGACACGCGGTCGTGGCCGATGTGCCCGAGCCGTATTGGGCTAATCTGGACGCTGCCGTGACGTGCTGCTGCGACAAATTGCAGCGTTGGCGTCCCCAAGTCGCCGCACCCTGTGGATGAAGCGACACCCAATCGCGGCCCGGCGCGCCCGAGCACGCAACACTCGTAAACTTGGCCCAACGCGGCGATTGCCACATATCCATTTATTTTCAAAGGCTTAAGTGAATTTTTGGTCGAAGCCGCGCTGCCCCTGAGCTGTTCCACAGGGAACAGCGCGCCATGGTGCCAGCCCCTATTCTCCAACCATCGATGAAAGGGAAGCGATGACCGCTCCCGATCGAACCAGATGGAGAAAGTCATGACCACCCAGTCCAGCAACACCCAGGCCCAAACCCAGCTCAACGACAACGAGCTCAACGCCGTCATCGGCGGTCATCAGAAGTTTCACTATGAAACGATGAACGGCAGCACCTATGCCATCGGCCATATCAATGGCCGCACCGTGATGGTGAAGGTCGACTAACTGGCCGACCGGGAAAGCGGCTCCATCATCGCCGCAGCCCTACCGATGAAGAGATGGGGCAGCATGCGCTGTCCCATCTCTTTGCCGACTACAATTTACCGAAGTGAGTGGCACGCGTCTCACGCACGTCGTGTCCTCCGCCGGCGGCGCTGGACTTCCCGGCGCCATCGACGCGTTGCTGCCACGGCATGGACGCAAACGTCGGACCGCGGTCACGCTCGCCCACGTCGTCGCGGTGTCCTTTGCTGTCGCCGGCACCGACCTCGTGGCGACCATGGCCGAGCGCGTCGCTCGTCGCTTCGCCGCGGTCGTGGCGGTCGTACCGCTTCCCTATGATGTGCCGGCTTTCACCATCAACCTTATGCACACGGGCCATGCCATGGCCGATCCGGCACTGCGCTGGTTCATCGAGATGATCAGTCGTGCGTGTTAAGAGGATCTGACGCTCCAGTTCAGCACAATGCCGTGCTTGGTGGCCATAGTCCCTGTCGGAGCCACGCTGCGATTCAGGGTTCGCGCAATCTTTCTTACCCCCCAGCCCGAAGTGAGCCGACGAATGAGCGCGAATGAGCGCGCCTGTTGGCGCGCTCCGGCCGTGCACGGCGTCTGCCTGATTAGACGAACAGGAAGTCGCTTGCGTGGAGGCTGTTGACCGAGACACCCTGCAACGTGACGGAGTGGGCGGGGTCGAGACCGATCACCACATCATTGCCTTCCACGTGCATCGCCGCTTGAACGGCTGCGAAATTGGCAAATGCGCCGCTGCCAAACGCGATGACGTCACCGTGGCTGAAATCCGTCACCACGTTCTTGCCGAAGCCAGGGCTGAACACGAACGTGTCGTTGCCGTTTCCGCCTGTGAGCAAGTTGTCGCCGGTTCCAACCATCAGGCGATCGTCACCGTTGCCGCCGCTGAGCCGGTTGTTGCCGGCGCCACCATCGAGGACGTCATTGCCATTGGCCCCATCGAGCACGTCATCACCCCGGCCGCCCAGGAGGGCGTCGTTCCCGTTGCCGCCCGAGATCGTGTCGTTGCCATCTCCACCATTCAGCGCGTCGTCGCCGTTGGCTCCGGTCATGGTGTCGTCGCCGTTGGTACCCGCCAGGGCGTCGTTGCCATTGCCGCCCGCAAACGTCTTGCCGATCTCCGTGACATCAGTCACATGGACTTGAACGGTTTGCATCGCGACGTGACCAAAATTGTCGGTCGCCGACACCGTCAGATCGTAGACATTGTCATGATTGGCATCCGCCCTGGTCTCGAAGTCGGGCGAGGCGACGAAGCGGAACGCTCCCGTATGGGAATCAATCGTGAAGAAGTCTTTGTCGTCGCCACCTGCAAGCCCGAACGTGAGGCTATCGTGCTCGGGATCGACCGCGGCCACGGCGCCGACCGCCGTCTGGTTCTCGGCAATGTCGAAACTGGCGGCGGACGTGAAGATCGGCTTGTCGTTGACGACACCCGTTTGCACGCCCGGCGACCCCGTTTCATGCGGGTCGGCCGCCGCGAGGAACGCGCCGTTGTCGCCGACAACGCTCAGGCCTGTGAGTGCCGCGTTGTTGAGGCCGGCGTCGTTGGCGAAGGTTGCAAAGTTCGGGCCTGCCGGCGACGCGCCGAACGTGACATTGGCCTGCAGCACTCCGTGGCTGTCGAACAGATTGACGTGATCGCCGTCGGAGCTGAGTCCAATCCCGGAGCCGCTGTAGTTGCCGATCTGCAGGCCGGCCGGCGCGTTGCCGCCGAACCAGAGAGCGATGAAGGCGGCCTTGGCAGCCGCAAGGCCGTCGGCGGTGGACGTCTCCATGAAGATCACCGACTCGCCCGGCGCAATGCTGGTGATGCCGCGAAGAGCCAGCGCCGCGTTCGGATTGTCCGAGTTGTCGTCCACCTTCCAGCCGGTGATATCGATGGCGGTCGTGCCGGTGTTGGTCACCTCGAACCAGTCCCTGCCGAACGCCGGTGCGTTGCCGCTCGACCACGGCGCCACCTCGGAGATGAACAGGGTCGGAGCGCCGCCCTCGTTGATCACGTCGCTGACGGACAGGTTGAAGTTGGTGCTGGCATCCGGTGTTCCGCCAACGGTGGGATCGTTGACGTTGACGGTGACGGCGTAGCTCTGCTTGTTCTCGAAATCGAACGTGGTGCCGGCCTTGATGTACAGGCCGGTGCTATCGATTTCGAAGAAGGCTGCGTCCGCTCCCGACAGCGAGAGATTATTGCTGCCATGGCCGTCGTCGGTGATCAGAACGTCGGCCACCTTGATATGCGTCGCGGTCGAGGTATTCTCCGCGATCGATGTCTTGGGATTAATCAGCGCCACCGCAGTCGGCGCCGCGTTGACGGCCGGATTGGCGGTCGCGCCGGGCGAGCCGATCTCATTGACGTCGTTCGCCGCCGTCGTGCCACCGCGGACGCCAATCGCGCTGAGCTGGGTGAGCGGGATGTTGATGCTGGTGATCGCCCCCGGGTTCTCGAAAGTCGCAAACGACGCTGCGCCCGGCGATGCGCCGAAGGCGACGCTCGTCTGCAGCACACCGTTGGCGGCGTACAGGTTCACCTGATCGGTGTCTCCGCTGAGTCCGACCCCGGAGCCGCTATACGTGCCGATCTGCAGACCAGCCGGCGCATTGCCGCCGAACCAGAGACTGCTGAAAGCTGCCCGCGCGCCGGCGAGGTCGCCGCTCTCGATGAAGATCACCGATTCACCCGAGTGGATCGTGGTGATCCCGTTCAGCTTCGCCCCCAAATTGAACGACTGCGAATTGTCGTCCATCCGCCAATTGGTAACATCGATGTCGAAGCCGGTGCTGTTGGTGACCTCGAACCAGTCGGCCTTGAGCGGGCTATTGCCGCTCGACCACGCCGCCACCTCGGAAATGTAAAGCTTGCCTGCGGCGCCGGGCGAGCCGATCTCCTTGGTGTCAGCTGTCGCGGCCTGAGCGCCGTGGACCCCGTTGACGCTGAGCTGCGTGATCGGCGTCGTTGTTGTGCTGACACCTGCCCAGTTGTCGAAGGTCGGGAAGGTGCCGGTAGGCGACGCACCGAAGGCGACGCCGGTCTGCAACTCTCCGCTGCTGTTGTAGAGGTTGACTTGATCGCCGTCCGTGCTGAGCCCGACCCCGGAGCCGCTGTAGCTGCCGATCTGCAGGCCCGCCGGCGCATTGCCGCCAAACCAGAGATTTGCGAAATTGGCTTTGGCCGCGGCGAGATTCGCGCTTTCGATGAAGATGACGGACTCGCCGGGCGCAATGCTGGTGATGCCACTGAGCGCCACTGCGGCGCCGAATGATTTGGAACTGTCGTCCATCTTCCAGCCGGTGATGTCGACCGCAGTCGTGCCGGTGTTGGTCACTTCGAACCAATCAGCGCTCAGTCCCACTGCGTTACCGCTCGACCACGGCGCCACCTCGGAAATGATCAGCTGCGAATGGGCAGGCGTCTCGATCGCGACGTCGGTGACGTTCAAGGTGAAGTTCGCGCTCGCATCCGGCGTCGCGCCCACGCTCGGATCATCGACCGTGACAGTGACGGCATAATTCTGCTTGGTTTCGAAATCGAGATGCGTGCCGGCCTTGATGTAGAGACCCGTGCTGTCGACTTCGAAGAAGGCCGCGTCGGCGCCAGTCACCGCGAATTTGTTGGTGCCGAGCCCGTCATCGGTGATCTGGACGTTGGCCACCTTGATCCTGGTCGCGGTATCGATGTTCTCCGCGATCGCGTTGACCTGGTTGTTCAGTACGATCGCGCTGGGCGCGTGGTTCACCGCGCTCGACGGCGCGTAGACCCAGAGCTGCGGACCGTTGCCGGCCGCGCTGTCCGGCCCGCCATTCTCATTGACGATGTAGAGGTAGCCGTCCTTATCCATGACGACGCCTTCCATCGTCATGTCCGGGACGCTCAGCGAGTTATCGGCGTCGCCGACGATGTTCAGCGTGCTCAGCACGTTGCCTGCGCGGTCGACCTCGACTACCTTGCCGGCCTCCTGGCTAATTATCAGCAGATGGCTGGCATCGGCTTGCCCGGCGAGTGACGGAATAAGCGACAGCGAGAAGACATCGGAGAAGTCGGAGGTGCCAACCTTGGCCGGATCGAACAGATTGACCGAGTCCACGGTCGTCGCCGAACCGTTGGTGGCGGTGTGGGCGGTAAAATCAATGTTGGTTTGGAAAATCCCCTCCGGCGTCTTCTCCTTGACGAGAATGAAGCCGCCGGTGAGCGGATCATAGCTGACGCCTTCAAGGCCGGTATTGCCGACATTGGTACCCAGATCGACGGTCGAAACGTCAGCCCGCGTCAACGTAGTATCGGCCGTGTAGGTGAACTTCACGACCTGACGGTCGCGCTCCTCCGTCATCACAAACTGCCCGTTGCCGATATAGGTCAGGCCTTCGGTATCGTAGAAGGTCGTGCCTTGCGGGCTTCCTCCGGAGGCGAGCGTCATCGAGTTGATCAACTGTCCGGTCTTGCTGATCTGGACGATCGAGGTCCCGCCGTCGCCAACCACAAACAGCGTATCGGTGTCCCAGTTGTAGGTGACCGCTGAAGCCTCGGAAGCGAGCAACGAGGTGTCCGACGAACTTGGCAGCGGCAGATCGTAGCGGGCAACGCGAACATAATTGGACAAATCTACTTCGGTGATCGACATACGGACTTCTCCTGGGAAGGCGAGCGACGCGGCAAAAGTGGGGAGTTGTTCGACAGGAAGCTGAGGGCGATAAAATTAAGTAAGTTTGCATATGAAAGGTCCACGACAGTTTGATGACGTGCACCCCAACAGCTGACGCCCTCAACAGGTAACAGCCCATTGATAAACAGCTGCAGCGTGCAGGAAGGCGCACGGCCCCCAAACCGACGACGCTCCGAACAGTAGATCTGGATCGGCTCACCGGGATGCTCGCGGCTGTAACGCGGCTGCGGCAACCGAAGGCAATCACTCCGGAAAGCCTATGCGCGCCTTGACTTGCTCGCGTGATTGCCCTCGCCTACGAGGAGAGAGCTGTTCTGCTGCGTCGCACTGCGATGGATGTTGAATTGGCGTCGAAGATTATTTCACTACGCGAGTTGCCAATTCGTCTCAGAGGACCGAATGGCCGCTTCGCGCCGGAAGCGTCGTTTCATAACGATCATTCTGCGATTTTGCCCCTGGTCGGCTTCGCCAACGACGGTTTACCGAGTGCAATCACATCCTCCGAAATGTCGACCACCCGATGAGACCGCAGCCCGTTCAGTTCAGCCTCCTCAGGTTCGTTGTTGTAGATTTTCCTTGATCTCTCGCTGCACACATCGTGCACAGGTCGTCTTCCAACTACTTGAAAGGATTAGCCTCTCGCTCCAATCCATCATGACCCAGTTTGGGCTAATTGCACCAAGCTGGATGCAAGCCAAACTATCCGGTTACGCGACTATCCACGCTCGCTATCGCTATTGTCAGTTCGCCTTCTCCTTCACGTATCGGCCAGGCGCGGCTTCACCGGGAGGATAGAGGTTGCTGCCGAGTTGCGTCCGCGCCGGCAGTTGCTCTTCCGCTTTCGGCTTGAGCCAGGAAATCCAGTCGTTCCACCAGCTGCCGGGCTTTTCATCGGCGCCGGCCAGCCAGGTCGCCGGGTCGTCGCATCGATCGGTCGAGACCCAATAGCTTCGCTTGTTCTTCGACGCCGGATTGATCACACCGGCGATATGTCCGCTCGCACCGAGCACGAAACGCGTGTCGCCGCCGAACAAGCCCGTTGTCCGATAGGCGGACCGCCACGGCACGATATGGTCCTCGACAGTCGCCAGAACATAAGCCGGCAGGTCGACCCGCCCCAAATCGACTGATGTGTTGCACATCGTCAACCTGTTCGGGTGCCGGAGATTGTTCTCCAGGTACATGTTCCTGATGTACCAGCAATACATCGGTCCCGGCAGATTGGTTACGTCGGCATTCCAAAACAGGAGATCGAAACGTTCGGGCGACTTCCCCTTCAGGTAATTGTTGACCACGTTCGGCCATATCAGCTCTTTCGAGCGCAGGGTCTGGAAGACGAAGCCGAGTTCGGAGCCGCGGTAGATGCCTCCATTGCCTATGGTCTGCTCACGCTGTCGCACGCTCTCCTCGTCCACGAACACGCCAAGGTCGCCAGGCTCCCGGAAATCGAGCATCGTCGTCAGCAGGGTCACGCTGGCGACCGATTCGTCGCCTCGCGTCCGCAGGATGGCAAGCGCAGACGACAGGATGGTTCCGCCGACGCACCAGCCGACCACGTTGACCTTGCCGGCACCGGAGATCGACCGGGTGATCTCGATGGCGCGCATCGCGCCATGCTCGACGTAGTCATCCCATCCGAAATGCCCGCAAGAGGCATCCGGGTTGCGCCAGGAAACGATGAAGACCGTCATGCCGTGCTCGACCGCAAACCGGACGAAGGAATTGGCCGGCTGAAGGTCGAGAATGTAGAACTTGTTGATGCAAGGCGGCACGATCAACAATGGCCGAACGGCCACCTGCTCCGTCGCCGGCTCATATTGAATCAGTTGAAACAGATCGTTCTCGAATACGACGGCGCCCCTGGATGTCGCGACGTCCTTGCCGACCTCGAAAGCACTCTCGTCCGTGATCGTCAGGCTGCCCCGGCCCAGATCGGACATCAAATTGTCCATGCCTGCCTTGAGGCTTTGGCCTTCGGTGTCCGTCGCAAGCTTGATGATCTCGGGATTGGTGGTGATAAAATTGGTCGGACTCATCGCCTCGACGAGTTGGCGTGTGAAGAAACGCAGCCGGTGCTTTTCTTTTTCGTCCAGATCCAACGCTTCGACGAAGTCGGTGCAATAGCGTGAATTCAGCAGATAACATTGCTTGAGTAGATTATAGAGCGGGTTGTCCCGCCAATCCGTGCTGTGGAACCTGCGGTCGCCGCGCGCTAGTTCGACGGCCGCTTCGCTTTGCACGCCCGCGGCCGATTTGATCACCTGTTCCGTAAGCTGGTACAGACGCATCAGATGGTCGACCTGCAGTTCGGCGATGCGTCCCGACGAGCTCAGCGCCGAGTTGTCGCCCGCACCGTTATGATCGGCGCTCGGTGTCCATCCCAGTGACCGCCACAGGCTCGCGCCCGCCTTCATGAACCCTTCGACAAACTCGTCAGGCATATTGAATGGCCGATTCATCGCTTTCCCTCGCAAGATTGGATGGTTCGTTCGTTTCCGGTTGCGGGCCGCTTCTGTCCGGCGCCCTTGATTCTCGTGCCATCGCCGCTCGCCACGTCAGGCCAACGGCACAGGTTCGGCCAGCGCGCTCACCCCAAGGCGTCGCAATGGTTCGCCGGGATCTCAGTATCCGGCGCGGACGGTTGAGCCTTCCCTGATGCCGTCAACGTTCACGGAAAGGCGCTTGATCTTGTCGTACAAGGTCTGCTTCGGAATTCCCAAGATCGTGGCGGTCGCCTGAACGTCGCCCTGCTTGCGCCGCAACGCGTCCTCGATGATTGATCGCTCGATGTTTTCCAGTTGTCGCGGCAACGCCAAATCAGACGCACCGAACCCGGACTTGTTGATCGCCTTGCCATCGAGAACACCAAGCACGAAACGGTCGGCGACGTTACGAAGCTCGCGTACGTTTCCCGGCCACGAATAGGCCAGCAAGACGGACAGCGTCTGCTCATCCAATATCGGCGCGTCGCGCTCGAACCGTCTGGCGGCATCGAGCGTGAAGTGCTCGAACAGCAGAGGAATATCTTCACGCCGCTCGCGAAGTGGCGGCAGTTCGATGAATGCGACGCCGAGGCGATAGTAGAGATCGGCGCGAAACAGCCGCTTCTCACTGAGTTCGAGCAAATTCACCTTGCTCGCCGCCACGACACGGCAATCCACCGAGATCGGCTTGTTCGTGCCGACGCGCTCGATCGACCGATCTTGCAGCGCCCTCAGCAACTTCACTTGTACGCTTAGCGGCATGCTCTCGATCTCGTCGAGAAACAGCGTGCCTCCATTGGCATACTCGATCTTTCCGATGCGCTGGCGGGTTGCGCCGGTAAACGCCCCGATTTCGTGGCCGAACAGCTCGCTCTCGACCAACGATTCAGGGAGACCGCCGCAGTTCACCGGTACATAGTTGCCGCCGCGTCGCCCGCTGTGATTGTGGAGACAGCGCGCAACGACATCCTTTCCGGTTCCGGTCTCGCCATAGATCGTGACGTCGACATTGGTCGAGGCCAATGTGGAAACGAGCCGACGCACTTCCTGTATTTGCGGCGAGCGGCCGAGCAGGCTCGTCTCGATGCCCTGGCGATCCGCGAGGGCCGATCGGAGCGAGCGTACCTCCAGGGTCAGCCGTCTCTTTTCGGTCGCCCTGCGTACCACCGAGACGAGTTGCTCCGATGAGCACGGCTTCTCGATGAAGTCGTAGGCGCCGTTTCGCATTGCCTGCACGGCCATGGAAATATCGCCGTGCCCGGTGATCAGGATCACCGGCAGATCCTGATCCAGCCGGTGCAGATCGGACTGCCATTCAAGGCCGCTCTTGCCGCGCAGACGTACATCGCAGACCACGACAAAGGGCATGTCGGAGCCCACGGATGCGCTGGCGCTCTCGACCGACGCGAGTCCCAAAACCGAAAACCCCGCAAGCTCGAGCGCCTGAACGCCGCCGATCCGAACATCGTCGTCGTCCTCGACGTAGATCACGCCGATCGGTTGATCATCGCCCATGCAAAGCCTCTGCCATATCAGCCAACGGAAGGATCACGACGAACTCGGCGCCGCTGGGCGCGAGATTTCGCGCATGCAATTCACCGCCAAAGGAGCGCGCGATGTGGTTGGAAAGCATCAGGCCGAGGCCGAGTCCCTTGCCCGCGGGCTTGGTCG
Source organism: Bradyrhizobium sp. (assembly GCA_050726155.1). GTDB lineage: Bacteria > Pseudomonadota > Alphaproteobacteria > Rhizobiales > Xanthobacteraceae > Bradyrhizobium. Next base: position 10,800 of record JBOHIT010000591.1, on the reverse strand, counting down.
TCACGAACGGCTCGAACATGCGCTGCAGCACATCGGGCGCGATCGCAGGACCGCTATTGCTGATGGCAATGCGGCAGCGGGCGGCCTGCCCCTCTTCCCGGATCGCCCGGACCATGATCGACTTGCGCTCGACACTCTCCACGGCGTCCAGCGCATTTGCCACGATGTTGCAAAACAGTTGTTCGAGCCGCGTCTGGTCGGCAACGACGCAAAGACCGGCGTCAATGTCGGTGACGAGATCGACGCCTCCCTCCTTGAGGCGCGCGGCCAGGATTTTGAGGGATTCGGCAATGGCGTGTTCAACGGATACCGCGTCAAGCGGGCCGCTCGACTTGTAGGCAAAGACGCGCAGCTGACCGCTCAGGCGTCCGAGGCGACGTACCAGTTCGCCGATCCGGGTGAGATTTCCGCGGGCATCGCCGATCGACCCGCGATCCACCAGCAGGACGGCATTGTCGGCGGCGGTCTGCAGCGCAGCCAAAGGCTGGTTCAGTTCGTGGACGATTCCGGCCGACATCTGGCCTAGAGCGGCCAGCTTGCCCGCATGGACCAGATCATCCTGCGCGGCCCGCAGTTCAGCGGTGCGGTCCTGCACTCTGGTCTCGAGCATGTCGTTCGCCGCCTGCAACGCCGCCTGGCTGGCCAGCCGTTGCTTGATCTCTCGCCGACGTTGCGCGACAAGGCCGGCCGCCAGTAGAGCAACGATGGCGGCGAGACCTGACATCGCGCCGATGATGAGCGCCGTCTGCTGCGTCGGCGCCTCGTCGTCGAGAACAAGCAGGTTCCACAGACCTTGGTTGATCGGCCGTTCGCTGAGGGTGTAGGCCGCGCCGTTTTCCGCGATGACACGTGCAGCACCACCCGAGAACTGATCGACGAAGGTCCATCCGAGCGGCTTCAGCTCGTAGTTTCCGTATGGCTTGGATCGCGAAATCTCTTCGCGCATCTGAGGCGACAGCACCGCCATCGGATGAAAACGCCACGCATCGCGGGAAGAAAGTATCGTGACCCGGCGCTCGTCGAGCAGAAGCATATCGCTGTCGGTGTCGCGCCACGCGCGCTCGAACGAATCCAGATTGACCTTGACGGTGGCGACACCCCTCGTCGTCCCGCCATCCTTCAGGGCATAGGACAGATAGTAGCCGGCGCGCGCAGTGGTAATGCCGACGCCGAAGAACGCCCCGCGACCTTTCGCGAGCGACTCGCTGACATAGGGTCGGTACGAAAGATTTTGGCCGACCGGCGTACCCGATTGCTCGAAATCGGCCGCCGCCAACGTATCGCCGGTGACGCCGAGGACATAGAGATTGTCGGCACCCGCCAGCAGATTGATCGATTTCAGGTACTGACTGACGCTTTGCCGCAGTGCGGGATCCGTGGGAGCGCCGAGCAGCTGGAAGACGCTGGGAGACGTCTCGAGCAGGGACGGCAAATATTCAAACCTTGCAAGATGACCATCGAGCCGGGCGGCTTCCACGGCCAGCCGCTGCTGCGCGGCCGCGCGCACATGATCCAATCCGCGCTGGAACGCCACGGCATAGCCGAGCCATGAAGCGGCCACGACCAGCGCGAGCGCGATTGTTCCGCGAACCAGCCAGGGCGTGGCGCCGGGCGCCACCGAACTGATTTCGGGACTTCCCTTGACGTTCACCAGCGATGGAAGGTCCGTCATCTCGGGAACCAGGCACATCCGAAGCGCGCCGGCCACAACGGACGAGCGCTCATGCATAGTCTAACTCTATGGTCTTGCCCCGGAATACGCGATAGGAAAATCCGGTGTAGCCGATAATGACGGGCAGCGTCACGCATACCCCGATCAGGATCACCTTGAGCGCTTCGGGGCTACTGGCGGCTTGCCAGACGGTGAGCCTGTCAATCACCACGAAGGGATAAATGCTGTAGCTGAGGCCGAGAAAGCTCAGGACGAATACGAGTACAAGCAATGCGAATGGCAGCCAGCACAGGCTGCCGCGCACGGCCGTCGAGCCGAGCAGAAGGCGCACCGCCACGAGCGCGATCCCCGTCGTGATCGGGATCGACACCACCGCAATCATCGCCGGCAAGGTAAACCACCTGACACGAACGGTCTCGCTGATCCACGGCGTCGCCATCGAGATCAGCATCAAGCCCGCGACCATGGGTGGCCAGGCAATCTTGCTCCATTCGATCGCCTTGTCCTGGAGTTGGCCCTCCGTCTTCATCACCAGCCAGGTCGCGCCCAGCAGCGCGTAGGCCATCGGCAGCGCTATCGCAATGGCACCGGCAAAGATCGGATAGTTCCAGCCCTCGCCGAAGCCGCTGATATAGCGGCCGAGCATCCACCCCTGACACACGGATGCCAGCATCGATCCGGCGATGAACAGGCGATCCCACATCGCCTTCCGGCTGGCCTTGCCCTTGACCCTGAAATCAAAGGCTGCGCCGCGCAGGATCAGGCCGACCAGCATCAGAGCGGTCGGCAGGTACAATTCAGACAGAACCAGTCCATGCGCCTTGGGGAAAGCAACAAGAAGCAGACCGACGCCAAGAACCAGCCACGTTTCATTAGCGTCCCAGAACGGACCGATGGACGCGACCATAGTGTCGCGTTCCTCGGGCTCCGCTCGATGCATGAGCATGCCGACGCCGAGATCGTATCCGTCGCTCACGACGTAGACGAGCAGCGACACCCCCATCAGCCCGATAAAGATCAGAGGAAGCAGTTCGTCGAACGACATCGAGATCATGCGAATTCTCCCTGGCGCTGAATTTGGCGTGGGCCGTCGGCAAGGTTCTCCGGCACGATTCCGCCCGCGACCTTCTCAGCGGTTTCCGCCATGTATTTCAGCACGCCGACATAGGCCACGAGCAGCGCCAGATAGACCGCAATGTAGATGCTGAGCGTCAGGGCAACGCTCGATGACGGCACACGCGAGGCGACGTCGCTGGTTCGAATCAGGCCGGCAACGATGAAGGGCTGCCGCCCGATCTCCGTGACGTACCATCCCGCAATGGTCGCAACCCAGCCGGCAAAGGTCATTCCAGCGAACAGCTTGAGCATCGGTCGCGGCATCGCTACGAAATCCCAGCCATCGCGCCAATGCCTCCATACGCCGATCCAGCTGACCAGCAGCATCAGGATGCCGGTGCCCACCATGATCCGGAAGCACCAGAACACGGGAAAGACCGGCGGATGGGCCGACGGGAATTCGTTCAGTCCCTTGATTTCGCCGTCAGGATCGTGCCGGAGGATCAGGCTCGCGAGTTTTGGAATCGCCAATTCGAAGCGATTGGTTCGTGTCGCATCATCCGGGATCGCGAACAGCAGCAGCGGCGCGCCGCGCGTGGTTTCCCAAACACCTTCCATCGCCGCGATCTTCTGTGGCTGGTGTTTGAGCGTATTGAGCCCATGAAAGTCACCCGCCAGCATCTGCGCGGGCGCCGCCAGCGCGGCGAAGATGAGGCCGGTCCGCAGAACGCGCGACGCACTGGCTGTCGCGACACCCTTGAGGATCTGCCAGGCGCTGATCCCGATCAGCAGGAACGCGCAGGTCAGCGCGGATGCGAGCATCATATGGACGAAGCGGTACGGGAAGGACGGGTTGAATATGATTTCCAGCCAGTTTCGTGCGTGAAACTGGCCGTCGACGATCTCGTAGCCCGCCGGCGTCTGCATCCATGAATTCAGGGCGAGGATCCAGAATGCACTCAGCATCGTGCCGAAGGCGACCAGGAAGGTCGATCCGAGATGGATCACCTCCCCGACCCGGCGATGACCGAACAGCATCACGCCGAGAAAACCGGCCTCCAGAAAGAAGGCGGTCAGCACTTCATAACCGAGTAGCGGGCCCGCGATATTGCCGACGCGTTCCATGTAGCCCGGCCAGTTGGTGCCGAACTGGAAGCTCATGGTAACGCCGCTGACGACTCCGAGCGCGAATGTCAGGGCGAATATCTTGGTCCACAGCCGGTAGGCGCGGAGCCAATCCACCTTCTGCTGCGGATCGGTCGCGCGCAAATGCTTGATCCGGAAAAACAGCAGAACCCAGCCCAGGGCGATCGAAATCGAGGGGAACAGGATATGGAACGTGATGTTGGCGGCGAACTGGATGCGCGCAAGGAACACAACGTCCATCAGTATTCCCTCCAGGTTCGGCGCATTGCCTCACCGCCAATCGCGTGCACAACGGCCGACACAGCATCCATCCCGTTCGTGCCCCGCAATCAGTGGAGCTTCACGTGCGGCTCGGTGCGCCGGGTGATCAGGCGGGCCAGCGTGTCGAGCGCCACCTTCACCGAACCGTGCAGCGCGTGTTCGTGCATCTTGTAGAGCGACAGGTACATCATTCTCGCGAAGATGCCTGCGAAGACCAGGTTGCCGCCGACGAGCGCTCCCATCATCGAGCCGACCGCGCTGAACTCGCCGAGCGACACCAGGGAGCCGAAGTCGCGGTACCGATAGGGCTTCAGCGGATGGCCCTCGAGGTAGCGCGGGATTTGCGAATAGAGGTGCGACGCCTGCTGGTGAGCCGCCTGCGCCCGAGGCGGCACGTTGCCGTGCTCGCCCCATGCGCAGGCCGAGCAGTCACCGATGGCAAAGACATTGTCGTCACGCGTCGTCTGCAGCGTCGGCCGGACAACGAGCTGATTGATGCGGTTGGTTTCGAGGCCGGCGATATCCTTCAGCAAATCCGGCGCCTTGACTCCCGCGGCCCAGACGATCAACTCGGCGGGGATCGTCCGGCCGTCGGTCAGGCTGACACGGTCGGGGCCGACTTCGGAGACCTTGGCGCCGACCAGCACATTGACCCCCAGTTTGGCCAGCAACTTTTCCGTCTCGCTCGAAACCCGTTGCGGCAGCGCCGGAAGCACCCGATCGGCGGCTTCTATCAACGTAATGCTGATGTCCTTCTGAGGATCGACCTGATCGAGACCGTACGCCACCACCTCGCGTGTCGTTCTGTGCAGTTCGGCTGCAAGTTCAACTCCGGTAGCACCAGCGCCGATGATGGCGACTTTCAGCTGGTGAATTCCCAGCGGCGACGATTGGGCATGCGCGCGGATGCACGCATTGACCATCCTTTCGTGGAACCGCTTCGCATCGCCGTGCGAGTCGAGCTTGATCGCATGGTCGACGACGCCAGGCGTGCCGAAATCATTGTTCTGGCTTCCAACGGCGACGACCAGGGCATCGTAGTCGAAGCTCCGCTCCGGCGTGACTTCACGGCCTTCCGCATCGAGATACGGCGCCACATGGACCTGACGCCGGCCCCGGTCGATCCCAATCATGTCCCCGATCCGGTAGCGAAAGCTGTGCCAGTAGGACTGCGCGAGATAGTCGACCTCGTGAGCCGATATATCCATGCTCCCAGCGGCAATTTCGTGCAGCTTGGGCTTCCACACATGCGAGCGGTTTCGCTCGATCAGGGTGACGTCGAGCTTTCCCTTGCGCCCGTATTTGTCGCCGAGGCGCGTCGCAAGCTCCAATCCGCCGGCTCCGCCTCCGACGATCACAATCCTGGATTTTCCCACCTGCGGCTCACTCATGATGGCCTCAACCGATCGAGTTCATAGCTCGCCCCACCGCGCGTCCTCCCGATCAGGCTCGCTCGGAGACGGCGTCTGCGACCGCGACGGCAGCCATGTTCACGATGCGCCGCACCGTAGACGACGGTGTGAGGATATGGGCGGGCTTTGCCACCCCGAGCAGGATGCCGCCAACGGTCAGCCCCTGTCCTGCAGCCATCCGCAACAGGTTGTAGGAGATGTTGGCAGCGTCGAGATTCGGCATAACCAGCACATTCGCCGGACCCACGAAGCCGGAATCGGGAAACTCGTGATCGAGTACCGACTGCGACAGCGCGGCATCCCCGCGCATCTCGCCTTCCACGGCCAGATCGGGCGAACGATCGCGAATGATCGTGCGCGCCTCCCGCATTTTGTGCGCTTCCGGGACAGGCGAGCTACCGAAGCTCGAATGCGACAACAGCGCCACCCTCGGCGTGATGCCAAACCGCCTGACCTCGGCCGCCGCCAACAAGGCAATGTCGGCAACCTGTTCGGCGGTCGGATTGAGATTGCAGTGGGTATCGCAGATGAACAGCTGATGCTGCGGGAGAATGAGCATCTGCATCACGGCGAGTGTCTTCACGTTCTCCCGTGGTCCGATGACGTGGCGGATGGCGGCCAGATGATCGGCGGTCCTTCCGATCACCCCGCACAACATCGCATCGCCGACGCCTCTCTCGAGCAGGATCGACGCCAGCACCGTGGCGTTACTCCGTGTCTCCGACAGCGCCAGCGCGGCCGACACGCCGTCGCGTTTCCGGCGCGCATGGTAGACGTCGGCGCATTTGGAATAGACCTGAGCGTCATGCGGATCGATGATCTCGCAGTCGCTGCCTGGGCTGAGCCGGAGACCGAATGCCTTGATTCGCTCCTCGATGGTCGAAGGCCGGCCGAGAAGCAGCGGTTTTGCAATGCTCTCGTCAGCGATGACTTGAGCTGCGCGCAACACGCGCTCATCCTCGCCTTCCGCCAGAAGGAGCGACTTGCCACTTCCCTTCGCCACCGAGAAGACCGGCTGCATCGCGTTGCCGGACTGGTAGACGAACCGGCCGAGTTTCTGACGATAGGCATCCATATCGACGATCGGACGCCTGGCGACGCCGGTGTCGGCGGCGGCCTTGGCTACCGCCGGCGCGATCATTTCGATGAGACGCGGGTCGAACGGCTTGGGAATGAGATAGTCGCGGCCAAAGCGAAGTCCCTCCCCCTTGTACGCGGCGGCGACCACCTCCGGCACTTCGGTCATGGCAAGATCCGCAAGCGCGCGGACCGTCGCAAGCTTCATCTCCTCATTGATGGTGGTCGCCCCGCAGTCGAGCGCACCCCTGAAGATGAACGGGAAGCACAGCACATTGTTGATCTGGTTGGGGTAGTCCGAACGCCCGGTCCCGATGATCGCGTCAGGGCGCACCTCCAGCGCATCCTCCGGCATGATTTCGGGTGTCGGGTTGGCCATGGCGAAGATCAGCGGATCTCGCGCCATTTTCTTCACCATATCCGGCGTCAGCACATTGCCGGCGGACAGGCCGAGAAAGATGTCCGCATCCGCAATGATCTGGTCCAGCTTACGTGCGTCGGTCTTCACCGCATAGCGCGCCTTGTTGTCATCCATGCCCTCGGTGCGACCGGCATAAACCACGCCCTTTGCATCGCTCACGATGATCCGGTCGGGCCGCAACCCAAGACTGACGATGAGGTCAAGGCATGCCAGCGCCGCGGCACCGGCGCCTGAGCAAACCAGCTTGACGTCCGCGATGTCCTTCTTGACCAGCTTCAGCCCGTTGAGGATCGCCGCCGCCGCGATGATCGCGGTGCCGTGCTGGTCGTCGTGAAACACCGGAATCTTCATTCGGGCGCGCAGCTTCTGTTCGATGTAGAAGCACTCCGGCGCCTTGATGTCCTCCAGATTGATGCCGCCGAAAGTCGGCTCCATCCTGGCAATGGTTTCGATCAGCGCGTCGGGATCGTCCTCGGCGATTTCGATATCGAACACGTCGATGCCTGCGAACTTCTTGAACAGGCACGCCTTGCCTTCCATGACCGGTTTGCTGGCCAGCGGACCGATATTGCCGAGACCGAGCACGGCGGTGCCGTTGGTGACGACGGCCACGAGGTTGCTGCGCGCCGTCAGTTCATCGGCCTGCAACGGATCCTTGGCAATGACCAGGCAAGGTTCCGCCACGCCAGGTGAATACGCCAGGGCGAGATCGCGTTGCGTCGCCATCGCCGTGGTCGGCACGACGGAAATCTTCCCCGGCCTCGGCAGGCGATGATATTCGAGTGCGGCTTCCTTCAGATCCTGATCCATTGTGCTTTCCTCGACTTGACTTTTGGTTCGAAAGGCTCGTGCGACGTCACATTTGCGATGCTTCCACGCGTCGATCGGGCGTGATCGGCGACGGTCGTCCTTCGGCGTCCAGCGCGACGAAGGTAAAGATGCCTTCGGTCACCTTCACGCGGTCCCCCATGCGGCGGCGCAGCGCCCAAGCCTCCAGGCGGATCGCCAGCGATGTCCGGCCGACACGCTCGGCCGCGGCGTAAACGCAGAGAACGTCTCCGACATGGACCGGCTTGATGAAATGCATCGCCTCGATCGCAACCGTTGCAACCCGTCGCTGCGCATGCTGTCCGGCATGGATTCCTCCGGCGATGTCCATCTGGGACAGCACCCAGCCGCCGAAGATATCGCCGCTCGGATTTGCATCCGCAGGCATGGCGAGCGTTCGCGTCGTCAGATCCCCTTGTGGCTGCATCGACATGGCGGCTCACACCATGCTCTGGCCGCCGTTTGCCGATATCGTCGAGCCCGTGATGAAGCCGGCATCGTCCGATGCCAGGAACAGGACCGTGCGCGCGATCTCGTGCGGTTCGCCCAAACGCCCGACCGGGATCTGGGGGATAATGTTCTTGGCCACGACCTCGGGGTTGATCGCCTTGACCATCTCGGTGGCGATGTAGCCGGGACAGATGGTGTTGACGGTGATACCGGAGCGGGCTCCCTCCTGGGCCAGCGCCTTCACGAAACCCATGTCACCTGCCTTGGCGGCGGAGTAGTTGACCTGGCCCATCTGGCCCTTCTGGCCGTTGATCGAGGAGATGCAGATCACGCGGCCGAACTTGCGCTCGCGCATTCCTTCCCACACCGGCCTCGTCATGTTGAACAGCGAGTTCAGGTTGGTGTTGATGACCGCGTACCATTGGTCCGGCGTCATCTTGTGAAACATACCGTCCTTGGTGATGCCGGCATTGTTGACCAATACATCCACCGGGCCCAGATCGGCCTCCACTTGCTTCAGACCTGCGACGCAGCCGTCGTAGCTAGATACGTCCCATTTGTAGACGTTGATGCCGGTCTCGCCTTTGAACTTCGCAGCCGCCGCATCATTGCCGGCGTAGCTCGCGGCCACCTTGTAGCCGGCCGCCTTCAGCGCGATCGAGATCGCCTCACCTATGCCTCGTGTTCCGCCGGTCACCACTGCAACTCTGGACATCGTCTCCTCCTGATCTTGATTGGTTCAACTGGTATTTGCCGGCTCTCGGGGAGCCGTTGTCGTTCGCGGGCGGCCCGGTGCCGTCCGCGTCTCGCTTCAGCCGGAATGACCGGCCCGTCAGGCGGTCTAGCGCTCGACGGTCAGGGCGACGCCCATGCCACCGCCGATGCACAGCGTGGCGAGCCCCTTCTTGGCGCCACGCTTCTGCATCTCAAACAGCAGCGTCGTTAGAACGCGCGCACCGGATGCGCCGATCGGATGGCCGATGGCGATGGCGCCGCCGTTCACGTTCACGATCGACGGATCCCAGCCCATGTCCTTGTTGACCGCGATGGCCTGCGCCGCGAAGGCCTCGTTGGCCTCGACGAGATCGAGATCCTTGACCTTCCAGCCCGCCTTTTCGAGCGCCTTGCGGGAAGCAGGGATCGGCCCCGACCCCATCACCGCCGGATCAACCCCCGCGGTCGCCCAGGAGACGATCTTTGCAAGCGGCGTAAGCCCGCGCTTTTTGGCTTCATCGGCGCTCATCAACACCAGCGCGGCCGCACCGTCGTTGAGGCCGGAGGCATTGCCGGCGGTCACGCTACCCTCCTTGTTGAAGGCGGGCTTCAGCTTCGCGAGCGCGTCCTGTGTCGTTCCCGGGCGAATGTATTCGTCCTGGTCGACGACAACGTCACCCTTCCTGGTCTTGACGGTGACGGGAATGATCTCGTCCTTAAACCTGCCGGCCTTCTGCGCGTCCTCGGCCTTGTTCTGCGAACTGGTGGCGAACGCGTCCTGCTCTTCCCGGGTGATTTGCCACCTGGCGGCGATGTTCTCCGCGGTGACTCCCATATGATAGCCGTGGAACGCATCCAAAAGGCCGTCCTTCAGCATGGAGTCGACGAACTTGGTGTCACCCATCTTTGTGCCGTTCCGCATGTGCGACAGATGCGGCGCCATCGACATCGACTCCATGCCGCCGGCGACGATGACTTTCGCATCGCCATTGGCGATCTGCTGCAAGCCGAGCGCCACCGAGCGCAGGCCCGAACCGCAAAGCTGATTCATGCCCCACGCCGTCTTCTCCTGCGGAATGCCGGCCGCCATGGCAGCCTGCCGCGCAGGATTCTGCCCCTCACCGCCGGACAGGACCTGGCCCAGGATAACTTCATCGACGTCTTCCGGCGAAACCTTGGCGCGCGCGAGCGCCCCCTTGATCGCCACGGCCCCGAGTTCATGGGCGGTCAGCGATCCTAACGCCCCATTGAAGGAGCCAACCGGCGTCCGCGCGGCGGAGACAATCACTACATCAGTCATATCAACTCCTTGTTTGGTGTTCCTTGCGCATCCCAGACCGCTACCGAGCGCGGCTGGCAGCCTCTGCCGTTTCCAGGGTCAAGCGACGACTGGCTGCGGCGTGCCTCCCTCTCTCTCGTCATCCGCAATCTTTACAGATTCCGGATCGTCCGCTTCGGCATCGCCCTCCTGGTTTAGACGTTGATGGAGCACTTTTTCATCGAGCGCCCCTTCCCATTTGGCGACGACGATTGTCGCAACGCCATTTCCTATGAGGTTGGTGAGTGCGCGCGCCTCCGACATGAAGCGGTCAATGCCGAGGATCAAGGCGATGCTCGCGACTGGAATCGTCCCGACGGATGCAAGCGTTGCCGCCAGAACGATGAAGCCGGATCCCGTGACACCAGCGGCGCCCTTGGATGTGAGAAGCAGGACGCCAATGACGCCGAGCTCCTGCCAGATCGTCAGGGGCGTACCGGTTGCC
>JBOHIT010000590.1:0-4716 GCA_050726155.1 Bradyrhizobium sp. | reverse complement strand
GTGCGGCGGCGGGCGCCATCATCGGCGCCGGCACCGGGGCTGCGATTGCCTCCCAGGGCGAGCCGCGCCCGGGCGGTTACCGCTACTACAACAACGGCTGCTATGTGGAGCAGCCTGGCGGCTGGGTGGCGGTTTCGCCGCGTTACTGCGGCATGGAAGCGCAATACGTCGCGCCGCCGCCGGCCCGGGTTTACGACGATACGCCGCGCTGCATGCGCTCACGGAGCTATGATCCGCGCCGTGGCACGTTCATCGGCCGTGACGGCTACGAGCGCCCCTGCCCGTAGACTCATATTTTGACGCGTTTTCTACCGCAGATAAGTCTACGCAATCTGCGTAAACTTGATTGCTATGCGAACCGGTATCCACTTCGCTCGAAAACGCTGTTGCCTATGTCGAGATCGGGGCCCCCTCGCGCGCGATGGCCTGCGGGTGGCCCTGCTCGTCGATCGAGACATAGGTAAAATTGCCATCGGTAACCAGGATCGACTGCCGGTCCTGACGACGCAGCGACCACGCCTCGAGGTGGACCGTGATCGAGGTACGGCCGATCCGGACCAGGTTGGCGTGCACGGAAACGAGGTCACCGACATAGACCGCCTTGCGAAAATTCATCGCCTCGATCGCCACCGTGACGGTGCGCGACTTTGCGATCTTGGACGCGAACACGCCGCCGCCGATATCCATCTGGCTCAGCAGCCAGCCGCCGAAAATGTCGCCATTGGCGTTGGTGTCGGCCGGCATCGCCAGCGTGCGGATGCAGAGATCGCCGCGCGGCTCGGTTTCGGTGCTCAGCGGCGCATGCGGATGTGTCTCGGTCACTTGAAATTCTCCCAACCGGCATCGGGCGTGAACCTGCCCCCGAATTTTTCCGCGAGCGCGCGCAAGGTCGAGACCACATTGTCCACGCCGCGCTTGCGCGCATAGTTCAGCGGGCCGCCGCGGAACGGTGCATAACCGGTACCGAAGATGACGGCGCCATCGACCACATCGGCATTGTCGACAATGCCTTCGTGCAGGCAGGCGACGCAGACATTCGACATCGGCAGCATCAACCGGTCGATCATTTCGGCTGATGGTTCCGAGATGGAGGGCGCGGCCGGCGACGTATCCGCCTTGCCATCCTTCCAGACGTAAAATCCCTTGCCGGTCTTGCGGCCGAGTTCGCCCTTGGCAACCTTTTCGCGCAGCCAGGCCGGCGTCGGCGGCAGCGCGTCGCCGAATTTCGAGCGCAGCATGTCGCCGACATCGAGGCAGATATCGAGGCCGACCTGGTCGGCGAGTTCGATCGGGCCCATCGGCATGCCGAATTTCTTTGCGGCCGCATCGATGACGGATTTGTCGATCTTCTCGTCGAGCATCACCATCGCTTCCAGCATGTAGGGCGTCAGTGCGCGGTTGACGAGGAAGCCCGGCGAGCTCTTGACCGGCAGCGGCAGCCGGTCGATGGCGCCGACGAAGGCCAGCGCCTCCTTCAGGAGCTGCGCATCTGACCCGTCATGGCTGACGACTTCAACGAGTTGCAGCCGCGACACCGGATTGAAGAAATGCAGGCCGAGCAGCCGCTCCGGCTTCTGCAGGGTCGTGCGCAGGTCTTGCAGCGGAATGCTCGAGGTGTTGGTGGCGAGGATCGCGCCCGGCTTCATCAGGGGTTCGAGCCCGGCATAAACCTTCTGCTTCAGCGTCAGCTTTTCCGGCACCGCCTCGATGATGAGATCGGCGTTGCGGACGCCCTCGCCGCCCATGTCGGGCATCAGTCGATCCAGCGCATCCCGCACGTCGGTGCGCTTGCGCAGGATCTTGCCGAACAGATCCGACGCCCGCTTGATCGCGCTCGCAATCGGTTCGGCCTTCATGTCCGCGAGCGTCACCCGCATGTCCTGGCCGGCGCACCAGGCGGCAATGTCGCCGCCCATCGCGCCTGCGCCGATGACATGGACGTGGTTGATCTTGTTGCCGGTGCCGGCGAGCTTCTTCATCTGCTCGCGCAAGAAGAACACGCGGATCAGGTTCTGCGCCGTCGGCGTCACCATCAATCTGGCGAACGATGCCTGTTCGGCACGCATCATGCCGTATCTGTCACCGCCGTACCGTTCCCAGAGATCGATCAGCGCATAGGGCGCGGGGTAGTGTTCCTGCGGCGCCGCCTTGGCCGCCTCGCTGCGCATCCGCGACGCCAGGAGTTTGCGCGCCGGCTCCCAGTTCAGCATCGTGTTGAGCATGCCGGGTGCGGCGCGCTTCAGCCGCCCGAACACCGCATCCTTTACCGCGTTGCGGACGTGCCGCTCCTGCGTCACCGCGTCGACCAGCCCGAGCGATTTTGCCTTGCGCGCGTCGATGGTCTTGCCGGTCAACATCAACGGCATCGACTGCATGGGATTGACGAGCTGCGTGAAGCGCACGGTGCCGCCAAGACCGGGATGCAGGCCGAGCATCACCTCGGGAAAGCCGAAGCGCGCATCATCGATCGCGATCCGCATCTGGCAGGCCAGCGCAACCTCGAGGCCACCGCCGAGACAGAAGCCGTGGATCACGGCGACCGAGGGGATCCGCAGCGCTTCGAGCCGATCGATTACCGTATGGGCCCGGCCGATTTCGGTCTCGACGGACAGCACATCGCTCGCACCGCGAAACGCGTTGACGTCGGCGCCGGCGATGAAGCCGGAGGTCTTGGCGGAGCGGATGACGAGACCGGCGGGCCGCGCGCTTTCCAACTCCACGAGCACCTTGTCCAGCTCTTCGATCAGATCCGCCGACAACGTGTTGGCGCTGGCGCCTTCGCGGTCGAACAGCAGCCAGGCAATGCCGTCGGCATCGCGGGTCAGTTTGAAGTTACGATACGGCCCGCTCGCGTCAGGCTCCGGCCCGAGTTCGAGCACGCGATCGCCGAGAAGGTCCATGATCCTTGATTCCATGATCACACCGTCTCTATCAGCATCGCGCCGCCCTGCCCGCCGCCGATACATTCGGTGGCGATGCCGCGCCTCGTACCCAACCGCTTCATGGCGTTGACCAGATGCAGCACGATGCGGTTGCCGCTGCAGCCGACGGGATGACCGAGGCTGATCGCGCCGCCATCGACGTTCATTTTGCTCTGGTCGATGATTCCGGCCGCACCATCCAGGCCCAGAATTTCCTTGCAGAATTTCTCGTCGTTCCAGGCCGCGAGACAACCCAGCACCTGCGTCGCAAAGGCTTCGTTCAACTCCCAGGTTTCGATATCGCCGAGTGTCAGACTGTTGCGCTTCAGGAGTTCGGTTGCCGACAGCACCGGGCCGAGGCCCATGATCCCGGGATCGAGCGCCGACCATTGGCTGTCGAGGATCACGGCTTTCGGCGTCAACCCGTATTTGGCGACGGCCTTTTCGGACGCGAGGATCACCCAGGATGCGCCGTCGGTGATCTGCGAGGAATTGCCGGCGGTGACCTTCCCCCAGGGACGCTCGAACACCGGCTTCAGTTTTGCCAGCGACTCGGCCGTGGAATCCGGCCGCACGCCGTCGTCGTGATCGTAGAATTTGCCGTCGCGCGCAAACGCAGTCTCGACCTCGCCCTTGAGAAAGCCTTGGCCTTGCGCATTCGCCAGCCGCTTGTGGCTCTCGGCGGCATAGGCATCCGACTGCGCGCGGGTAATACCGAAGAGATGCCCGACCACTTCGGCGGTCTGGCCCATGTTGAGGTCGGTGATCGGATCGGTCAGCCCGCGTTCGAGGCCGATGATCGGCTTGAGATAGGACGGGCGTATTTTCAGCGCCGCCATGATCTTGGCGCCGATACCCCGGGCGCCGGCAAGACCGGCAAACCAGCGCACGCCCTGCTGCGGCCAGACCAGCGGCGCGTGGCTCAGCGCTTCCGCGCCGCCGGCGAGGATCAGGTCGGAGGCCCCCTCGCGGATGTAGCGGTATCCGGTGTCGATCGACTGCATGCCGGAGCCGCAATTGATCTGCACGGTGAAGGCGACCATCTTCTCGCCCATGCCGAGCCGCAACGCCGCGACCCGCGCCGGGTTCATCTCGTCGGCAATGACGTTGACGCAACCCAGGATCACCTGATCGAAGGCAGTGGGCGCAAACGGCTGCCGCGCCAGCAAAGGCCGGCCGCATTGCACGGCGAGATCGACGGGGGTGAAGGGCCCGGGACCGCTGCGCGCCTTCAGGAACGGCGTCCGGCTGCCGTCGACGATAAAAACCGGTCGCGCCATCAGCTCGCCGCCCTCTGCTCACCCAATTCCTGGAAGAATTGATGCACGTCGGCGGCTTTCCTGTAAATCGGCGACAGCGCTTCCGGCGAAAAATCGTCGACCTCGATCACTTTTGCGACAGCTTCTTGCGCGGCGGCGAGCTTTTCGCCGTCGGACTGGGTGATGACACCCCTCTGCACCGCCTCTTTCCAGTCATGCAGCCGCGCGGCATGCATCTGCCTCGAGACATCCTCCGCCGCCGTCACCAGCAGGAACGCCTTTTCCAGCCGGGCGACGCCGCGGTCGTCCTCGACATGCGACAGGTCGGCCGTCAGCCGGTCGCGCGCCGCCGATGGCGACAATACCAGTTGCGCGCAGAGGTGGACGGTCCGGTCGGACGGGCCGACCACCCGCGCGCCGAACGGCTGGATCAGGAATTTCAGGATTACCGCGACGAAACGATTGGGCAGATTGCCGAGGATTTCCGCAAAGCGGTTCTCGATGGTCTTGAAGCCGCTCGCCATGCACCACTCAAG
>JBOHIT010000589.1:0-22266 GCA_050726155.1 Bradyrhizobium sp. | reverse complement strand
TTCCAGCAGGACGTCTATTGACCCCGGTTTGGAGTCGTAACCCTGGGGTTACGATCGTAACCCCAGGGTTACGACTCCAAACCGGGGTCAATAGACGTCCTGCTGGAACCGGCCCTTTTTCTTGAGTTCCGCGATGAACAAGACCGCCTCGTCGGTGGACCTGGCGCCGAACTGGGCGACGATATCAACCAGCGCGCGCTCGACATCCTTGGCCATCCGCTTGGCATCGCCGCAGGTGTAGACGTTGGCGCCTTCGGCGAGCCACGTCCACACCTCGCGGCCGACTTCGCGCATGCGGTCCTGCACGTAGAATTTCTTGTCGCCGTCGCGCGACCACGCCAGCGACATCCGCGTCAGCAATCCCGACGTCTTCATCGCGTTGAGTTCGTCCTGGTAGAAGAAATCGCAATCGCTGCGCTGATGGCCGAAGAACAGCCAGTTCTTGCCGGGCGCGCCGGTGGCGCGGCGATCGTGCAGGAAGGCGCGGAACGGCGCGATGCCGGTGCCCGGCCCAATCATGATGATCGGGATTTTTGGATCCTCCGGCAGCGCGAAGCCATGCGCCTTCTGCACATAGACCTTGACCTCGTCGCCGGGCTGGATGCGTTCGGCAAGAAAAGTCGAGGCCAGGCCGAGGCGCTTGCGCTTGTTGATGACGTAACGCACGCAATCGACCGTCAGCGACAATTTGCCGGGCGTCGCATTGTGCGACGACGAGATCGAGTAAAGCCGGGGCTGCAATGCTTCCAGCGCCTCGATGAAGGCTTCGGGATGCGGGCGCACATTGGGGAATTTCTGCAACACCGCCATCACGTCGAGCGTGGCCGCATCGCCGTCCGGATCCTCGCCCTGCGCCAGCGCCCTCGCCTTTTCGCGCTGCGCGCCGCCGGTGAGGTAGGAGATCAGCTCGAACAGCGAATCCGGCGCCGGCGCCAGCGAGACGTCATCGAGCAACACTTCGCGCAGGGTCTTGCCGCGCACTTGCGTGGTGTGCGACGCGCCCAGCAGCGCGATGATCTGGTCGACATTGCCGAGATCGTTGCGGGCGAAGATGCCGAAGGAATCGCCGACGACGTAATCGAGGCCGCAGCCCGACAGGTCGAAATCGATGTGCCAGGTTTCCTTTTCCGACTTGCCCTTGTTGAGCAGCTGACGTCCGAGGAATTTTGCAGGCGCGGGATTGTCGCGCGAGCGGCCGAGTTCCGCGACGACGGCGGGCGCTGCCACAGCGGGGGCTGCGTCCGCCGCCGTTGACGGCGAGGCCGGCGCCTTGTCCAGTTCCTCGTACAGCGATTTCAGCATCCGGGCGGTTTCCTTGCCGCCGGGAACGCAGAGATTGAGCCGCGCTTCGGTCTTGCCCGCGATCGCGTCCGAATAATCGTTGCAATTGTAGCCGCACTGGCCGCAATCCTGCTGCGCCATCGCCGCCATCATCTTCCGCCGCAACGGACGGCCTTCCGCAAGTTTCATGCGGTCCGCGATCGGCATGGTCTGGTCGTGCCACGGCGCTTCGCCGTCGTCGCCGTCGCCGTCGCCGTCGCCCACGCCGGGCATCATCGCGCCGCCCTGCTCGGCCGACAAAGGCGTCGGGCCGTCGGTCAAAAGCCCTGCAAAGAAACCGTTGAGCCAGGACCGCTGCGCTTCCGAGAACGGAGCGCTGGAGGGAATGATCTCGATCTTCGGTGGCGGGGTCATCTGGTTCATGAGGACACCTCCAAAGAGGACATTTGGGCATCTGCCAGCTTGCGCAGCGTCTCGCCGTCATGGCGGCGCGCGAACGTCAGGAACGTTTCATCTGATGAAGCGCGGTTGGAGACGTAGGCCTTCAGCAACCGCTCGACATAGACAGGCGCGTCCTCCGCGGTGACGTCGTGAAACACCTCCTGCCCGACATCGGCGTCCGGACCGAACCCGCCACCCGCAAAGACATGAAAGCCGTCCACCGTGTCGTCGGTATCGCCGACCGGAATGCGCGCGCCGATCATGCCGATATCGCTGATGTAATGCTGCGCGCAGGAATGGTGGCAGCCGGTAAGATGGATGTTGATCGGCGTCTCGATCGGCACCTTCGGATCGCACCAGTCTGCAATCCTGGCGGCGGTGCGCTTGGTGTCGGCGAGGCCGAATTTGCAGCCGGCGCGGCCGGTGCAGGCAATCAGGCCGGCGCGGAGTTCGGAGGTCTTGATCGCAAGGCCGATCGCCTCGATGGCGGCCGTCGCCAACGCGACCTTGTCGTCGGGCACGCCCGGAATCAGCAGGTTCTGCCAGACCGTGAGGCGGATATCGCCGTCGCCGAGCTCCCGCGCGATTTTGGCAAGGCCGCGCATCTGCTCGCAGGTCACTTTGCCGAGCGGCAGCGCAACGCCGATCCAGTTCAGGCTATCCTGCTTCTGCTTGTGCACGCCGATATGCGCGGTGCGGTCAAAACTCGGCCGTGGCGCCAGCGCTTCCCGCGGTACGCGCGTAAATGCGCAGCCGAGTTTCTGTTCGACCAGCACCAGGAATTTCTCCATCCCCATGCCGTCAATGACGTACTTCAAACGCGCCTTGAGCCGGTTGGTGCGGTCACCGAGATCGATGAAGACGCGGACGATGGCGTCCGACACCTTGGTCGCGTCCGATGGCTTGACGATGATGCCGGTATCGGCGGCAAAATCCCGATGGCCGGTGATGCCGCCGATGCCGAGCCTGAACCAGACACCGGGTTCGACCCCAAAGCCGTCCTTCACTTCGACCGCGGAAAACGCGATATCGTTGGTGTCTTCAAGCACCGCGATCTTGCCGGCGCCGTCGAAGGCGACGTTGAACTTGCGCGGCAGACCGGTCAGCGAGCGGTCGTTGAGGATGTGATAGTGCCATTCGCGGGCATATTCGCGGGTATCCAGAATTTCCTGCGGATCGATCCCGGCTGTCGGCGTGCCCGTGACGTTGCGGATATTGTCGGCGCCGGAGCCGCGCGAGCACAGGCCGAGATCCTGAACGCCCTCGATCAGTGCCACGGCGTTCTTCGGCGGGATCTCCCTCACCTGCAGATTGGCGCGCGTGGTGACGTTGCAGAACGGTCCGCACAGCGGCTCGATCAGATCGGCCAACCCGGCGAACTGCCAATGCTTCATGATGCCGTTGGGAATCCGGAGCCGGGACATGTAGGAATCCTGCGCCGGTCCGACATAGAACAGGCCGTAATAGCGCCAGCGGAAATTGTCCGCCGGCGACGGCCGCGCATCGAGCAACGCCTGTTCTTTCAGCCGTGGATAGGCATCGAACGGATGCTCCTCGCGCTTCCACTTTTCCTGGTCGACGAGCTTCTTGCCCGACGCGGTGACCTTGTCCTGCGCCTTGATGTGCGCGGCCTCGGGCCCGCTCGGTTCGACATTTGCCTTGCCGGAATTACCTCCGCCGAGGCCACGGCCGACCCGGCTGATCTGCAGGCCGGTGGTAAAGCCTTCGAGGTAGCGTTTCTGCTCGTCCGTAAAGTCGATCGTGAGCGTCTCGATTTTCATGGTGCGCGACGAAGCTCCTGCGGCCACAATGGTGGCGTCAACGAATTGCGAGTGACCGACCGGAATGGGCTCGGCTGCTTCGCCGGGCTTTGCTCCTGTTCGATCCGGTCAGCTTCGTTGCTGCGGAAATCCATCTTGGACGTAGACCAGCTGGCATCTGCGACGGCTGGCTGCACTGCAACATACAAGTTGCGTGCCAGACCGATTCCTAAAAATTATTATGTCTTATCAAATGGTTGGAAAATCGACGGCGAAGTTCTGAAGCTGCCTTCACTGCTGATTTGAGGGCAAGCCGCCTAATAAATAGACGGCCGCTATAAATGCCTATCTTCGCTTCACTGGGTTGGGGCCGGTCAGGGCTTCCAATGGCCGATCTTGAAGGCCGCCAAATGCCCGGCGATGTCGTCGGGATCGAAGGCGGGACCGGCAAAGGCGCCGACCGCGTCCGCACCGTCTCCGGGCTTGGCCGGCTGTCCCAAGGCGGCGTCATAGAGATCCGGCCGGAACACCCCCATCGCGGTCTTGAGCGCGTCGGGCCGCATCGCCGTCTGTCCCCAGCGCACCATCTGGGCGTAGAGCCATGCGGCCTGCGCGGGATCGGGCCGCGCGGCCCCTTCGCGCCCTACCAGCAGATAACGGCTGCTTTCGCGCATGCTGCCGTCGGGCGAGATCTTCAACCGGCCGTCCAGCGTGCGGCGGATCACTTCGGCATCGACGCCGATGTATTCCGGCTTTGCCAGGATATGCGCGGCTTCGCTGCGGTTGTCGGGTTGTTCGATGAACTGCGCCGCGCGCGAGGCGGCGCGGATCAGCGCTGCGAGCACGTCCGGGTTCTTGTCCGACCAACTTTGCCTGATAGCGAGCACCTTCTCCGCGGCGCGCACCAGGATGTCGGAGACGAAATGCAGGATGTGACCGACGCCGAGATCGACCGCGACCGAATTCCAGGGCGCGCCGACACAGAACGCATCGACATGCCCGTTGGCCAGGCTGTCCACCATGTAGGGCGGCGGCAACACCACCATGTGGACGTCCTCGTCGGGATCGACACCGCCTGCCGCCATCCAGAACCGCAGCTGGTAGTTATGGGTCGAGAACGGAAACGTCATGCCGAAGGTCAGCGGCTCGGCGCCGGCCTTGCGCCGCGCTGCGACCACCCGGGACAGCGCCTGCGCCGTCACCAGCGGATTGCGTGCGTCGCCGTCGATTTCGCCCATGATCGCGGCATATAGCGCCGGCGAGATCGTAATCGCGTTGCCGTTGAGGCCGAGATTGAATGGCGCCACGATCGGCACTTTGACGTGGCCAAGCCCGAGGCTCGAAGCGATCGCCACCGGCGCCAGCAGGTGTGCGGCGTCGAACCGGCCGATATTGAGCTTGTCGCGGACGTTGGACCACGACACTTCCCGCGTCAGCGTGATATCGAGGCCTTCGGCGGCGGCAAAGCCCCTGTCGACGGCGACGATCAGCGCGGAGGCGTCGACCAGCGGGATGAAGCCGATATGCAGTGGTGTGGTCATTTCAGCAACTCCGACGCGGTCAGGATCGACTGCGCGATCTCGCCGATTTTCTTCTTCTCGCGCATCGCGGTGGACCGCATCAGCACGTAGGCTTCGTCTTCCGTCAGGCCCTTCACCTTCATCAGGATGCCCTTGGCGCGGTCGATGACCTTGCGCTCCTCCAGCGCCGATTTGGTGCGGTCGAGCTCATCCTGCAGCTTCGAGAAGGCGTTGAAGCGTGAGATGCAGAGGTCGAGGATCGGCTTGATCCGCTCCTTCTTCAGGCCGTCGACGATATAGGCGGAGACACCGGCATCGACGGAAGCCTGGATCGAAGCGGAGTCGCTCTGGTCAACGAACATCGCGATCGGCCGCCGCACGGCGCGGCTGACCTGGAACATCGCCTCCAGCACGTCGCGGCTGGGGTTCTCCAGATCGATCAGGATGACGTCGGGGTCTTCGGAATAGATCCGCGCCAGCAGGCTCTGCATTTCGCGGATATGGACCACGCGGGTAAAGCCCGCCTCCCGCAGCCCCTCTTCGAGGATGGCGGCACGGATCGGGCTTTCGTCGACAATGACGATTTTCGGTGACGACTCAGCGCTCATCGATCAACTCTTAACCCGGCAGAGGCATCCATAGCACGTCAAAGGCCGGCGCAAAGCCTTGTAATTATGGGCAATTGGGACTAGCTCGTGCTGATCAATCAGGCAGAAAAGATATGCAACAGGCCACCGCGCCCAAGATCAGCTTTGTTTCGTTGGGATGCCCCAAGGCGCTGGTGGATTCCGAGCGCATTATCACGCGGTTGCGCGCCGAAGGCTATGAGCTGGCGCGCAAGCATGACGGCGCCGACATCGTCATCGTCAACACCTGCGGGTTCCTCGACAGCGCCAAGCAGGAGTCGCTCGGCGCCATCGGCGAGGCGATGGCCGAAAACGGCAAGGTCATCGTCACCGGCTGCATGGGCGCCGAACCCGAGCAGATCGAGGCGGCCTATCCCGGCGTGCTCTCGATCACGGGTCCGCAGCAATATGAGAGCGTGCTGGACGCGGTCCACCGGGCACTGCCGCCGATGCACAACCCGCATCTCGACCTGGTGCCCCCGCAGGGCGTCAAGCTGACGCCGCGGCACTACGCTTATCTGAAGATTTCCGAAGGCTGCAACAACCGCTGCAGCTTCTGCATCATCCCGAAACTGCGCGGCGACCTGGTGTCGCGCCCTGCCAATGACGTGCTGCGCGAAGCTGAAAAGCTGGTCGCCGCCGGCGTCAAGGAATTGCTTGTTATCTCGCAGGACACCTCGGCCTACGGCGTCGATATCAAATATGCCGAGAGCCCGTGGAAGGATCGCCAGGTCCGCGCCAGATTCTTCGACCTCGCCAAGGAACTCGGCGAGCTCGGCGCCTGGGTGCGGCTGCAATATGTCTATCCCTACCCGCATGTCGACGAGGTCATCGGCCTGATGACCGAGGGCAAGGTGTTGCCCTACCTCGACATTCCCTTCCAGCATGCGAGCCCGGAAGTGCTCAAGGCGATGAAGCGCCCGGCCGCGCAGGAGAAGACGCTGGCGCGGATCAAGAAGTGGCGCGAGCAATGTCCGGAGCTGACCTTGCGCTCGACCTTCATCGTCGGCTTCCCCGGCGAGACCGATTCCGATTTCGCCTATCTGCTCGACTGGCTGGAGGAAGCCGAGATCGATCGTCTCGGCTGTTTCAAATACGAGCCGGTCGCCGGCGCCCCCTCGAACGCGATCGGCAGCCCTGTGCCCGACGAGATCAAGCAGGAGCGCTGGAACGCGCTGATGGCGCGGCAGCAGAAAATCTCCGCGCGGAGGCTCAAGCGCAAGGTCGGTACCCGCCAGCAGATCATCATCGACGAAGTCGGCCCGACCGTTTCCAGGGGCCGTTCCAAGGCCGACGCGCCCGAGATCGACGGCTCGGTCTATGTGTCGAGCCGACGGCCGTTGCGGGTCGGCGAAATCGTCACCGCGAAGATCGAACGCGCGGACCAGTACGACCTGCACGGCAGCGTCGCGGGGTTCTGATTTTCCGGCTGTGCTTGACACGGCCGGCCATTCGGCTGTATGGGCCTGCAACATGACACTGAACCGGACCAACCGCCGCGCAGCTTTCCGTCGTCGCTCCTGCGACGATGATGGGCTGCGCCATGTCCGACGACACCGCTGATCAACTAGTTCAGCAACGTTTTCGAGAAGGCCGCACCCGCAAAGTGCGGCCTTCTTGCGTTTCGGCCTGCCCTTTCACCCAAAAACCAACGAGGAGTTCGACATGACCAACGCTACCCAACCGTATGATGCGCTGATGAACATCACCGCACGGCCGTCCACCGTCTTCGTCAAGGGCGAAGGCGCGTACCTGTGGGACGACAGCGGCAAGCGTTATCTCGATTTCATGCAGGGCTGGGCGGTCAATTGCCTCGGCCATTCGCCTGCGATCGTCGCCGACGCGCTTGCGGCGCAGGCGAAACTGCTGCTGACGCCGAGCCCGGCGTTCTTCAACGGCCCCAGCCTGAAACTGGCCAATGCCCTGGTCGTCAATTCCTGCTTCGACCAAGTGTTCTTTACGAATTCCGGCGCCGAAGCCAATGAGGGCGCGATCAAGCTCGCGCGCAAATTCGGCACATTGTACAAGGGCGGCGCGCACGAGATCATCACCTTCGTCGGCGGCTTCCACGGCCGCACGCTCGCGACCATGTCGGCGTCGGGCAAGAAGGCGTTCGAGCCGCTGTTCGAGCCCAAGGTCAGCGGATTTCCCAAGGCGCAGCTCAACGATCTCGATTCCGTCAAGCGGTTGATCTCGAGCAAGACTGTTGCCGTCATGCTGGAGCCGATCCAGGGCGAAGCCGGCGTTTGGCCGGCGACCGATCAATTCCTGCAGGAGCTGCGCGCGCTGACTCAGGAGCGCGGGCTGCTTCTGATCGTCGACGAGATCCAGACCGGCATGGGCCGGACCGGCAAGCTTTTCCATTACGAGCATGCGGGGATCGAGCCCGACATCATGACGCTCGGCAAAGGCATCGGCGGCGGCGTGCCGCTGGCAGCATTGCTGGCGACCGACTATGCGTCCTGCTTCGAGTACGGCGACCAGGGCGGCACCTTCAACGGCAATCCCCTGATGTGCGCGGCCGGCCTCGCGGTGCTCGAACACGTTGCCGCTCCCGAATTCCTTAAATCGGCCACCGAAGCCGGATTGTTCCTGGAAAGCGAATTGCAGAAACTGTCGGCGCGGCATGGTCTCGGCGAGGTGCGTGGCCGGGGCTTGCTGCTCGCGCTCGACCTCAAACTCCCGATCGGCGCTTCGATCGTCGCGCAGGCATTTGCCGACGGCGTGCTGTTGAACTCGCCGCAGCCGGATGCATTGCGGTTCATGCCGGCGCTCAACGTCACGCGCGAGGAGATTTCGGCGATGGTCGATTGCCTCGATGCCGTGCTGATTCAAATGGGCGCGGCGCGGATGGTGGCGTGAGTCGCGCAAATTCGTCATTGCGAGCGAAGCGAAGCAATCCATCTAGCCGCAAGCTGGATTGCTTCGTCGCTACGCTCCTCGCACTGACGAGAAACTACGGCCGCAGGATCGCGGCCCCGGTCGTCGCCCTGCCCTCCAGATCAATATGCGCCTTGGCGACGTCCTTCAGCGCATAGGCGTGGTTGATCGGAACGTGGAGCTTGCCGTTGATGACGGCGGCAAACAGTGTGTCGGCGCCCTCCAGCAATTCCTTGCGGGTGCTGACGTAGTCGTTGAGCTTCGGCCGGGTCGCAAACAGCGAGCCGTGGTTATTGAGCTCGGCGAGCGCGAACGGCGGCACCGGGCCTGACGCGTTGCCGAAGCTCACGAACAGACCGCGCGGCCGCAGGCAGGACAGCGAACCCGGGAACGTGGTCTTGCCGACGCCGTCGTAGACGACATCGCAGAGTTCGTTGCGGCTGATCTGTTTGACCCGCGCGACAAAATCTTCCTCATTGTAGAGGATGACGTGGTCGCACCCATTGGCGAGCGCGATATCGGCCTTGGCTTTCGAACCGACGGTGCCGATGACGTGCGCGCCGAGCGCCTTGGCCCACTGACACGCCAGGAGCCCGATGCCGCCGGCGGCGGCGTGGATCAGCACGCGATGACCGGGCTCGACCTTGAAGGTCTTGTGCAGGAGGTACCAGACCGTCAGGCCCTTGAGCATCAGCACGGCGCCCTGCTCGTAGGTGATGTGGTCGGGCAGCTTGACCAGCTTGTCCGCCGGGATCACGCGTTCGCTGGCATAGCCACCGAGGTTGAAATAATAGGCGACGCGGTCGCCGGGATGAAAATTGGTGACGCCAGGCCCGACCGACAACACTTCGCCGGCGGCTTCATTGCCGGCGATGAACGGCAGCCCCGGCGCCTTGTAAAGGCCGGTGCGGTAGTACACGTCGATGAAGTTCAGGCCGACGGCGTACTGGCGGATGCGGACCTCGCCCGGTCCAGGTGCGGCGACCTCGACGCTCTCATAGACCAGCGCCTCCGGCCCCCCCACCTTGTGCACGCGCACGGCCTTGGTCATGACTATTTCTCCGTGGTATTTGCGGCAAGCGCCCGCCTTGTCGGCGGAGCGAAAGCCATCGAGGCCGCATTGTCAACTCGCGAGCCGGAACTCGCTATTTAAGAGCCTTCCGGCGATTGCGCCCGGCCAGCACATTGAACAACTCGACCGCGGCCGCGAACACGATGGCGAAATAGATGTAGCCGCGCGGGATATGGAATTTGAAACCATCGGCCACCAGCGCCACGCCGATCAGCACCAGGAACGCCAGCGCCAGCATCTTGGTGGTCGGATGGTCGGCGACGAATTTGGAAACCGGGCCCGACGAGACGTACATGATGAAGCAGGCGATGATGACTGCCGCGACCATGATCTCGATTTCCTCGGCCATGCCGATCGCCGTGATGATCGAATCCAGTGAGAACACCAGGTCGATGACGATGATCTGGATGATCACCCAGAAAAACGCGCTCGCAACGGATTTGGTCTCGGCCGTGCCGTGAGCCGCCTCGACCTCGGCATGAATTTCATGGGTCGCCTTGGCGATCAGGAACATGCCGCCGCCAATGAGAATGATGTCGCGCCATGACAACGCCACGCCCTTCACGGTCAGAACGGGGTCCTTCAGGCCGATCAACCACACCAGCAGGCTGAGCAGCACGATGCGGAACACCAGCGCCAGCAGCAAGCCGATCTGGCGTGCGCGCTTTGCCTGCTCCGGCGGAAGCCGCGCGACAATCACCGACAGGAAGATGACGTTGTCGATGCCGAGCACGATTTCGAGCGCCGTCAATGTCAGCAACGCCGCCCATGCTTCCGGACTGGTCAGTAATTCCATCATGCGTTGAACGACTTCAGTTTGCGGATTGCCGCGTCGCTGCCGGCGATATAGACGGCGATCGCGCAAAGCCCGGTTGTAATGGGAATGCCCACGGCAAAGTCGCAGACAATGGTGTACGCCGCCAGCGCGGCCCACGCCACCAGCAACCACAGGGTCAGCCAGCGCAGGCGCACCACGCGGATCGGGTGCAGCACGTGGAACGGCGCGAAGGTCAGCGCGATCAGGACCACGACGGCAAGACTCGCCAGCGCCGGCGGTGGATGCAGCAGGAACAGATAGAACGCCGCCACGTTCCACACCGCCGGAAAGCCGCGAAAATGGTTGTCGGCCGCCTTCATGCGCCGGTCGGCAAAATACAACGCGCTCGAGGTCACGATGCCGAGACCGAGCAGAGGTGCTGCCACCGGCAGCAGAATTCCGCTCGCCGTGATCGCATAGGCCGGAACGAAGACGTAGGTGACGAAATCGACGACGAGGTCGAGCACTTCCCCGGACCAGTCCGGCTGCAGCCGCACCACGTCGAGCTTGCGCGCCAGCGGGCCGTCGACCGCATCGATGATCAGCGCCACGCCGAGCCAGCCGAACATGCTGGCCCAGTGCTCGCGCACGGCCTCCAGCATCGCAATCAGGGCGATGCCCGCCCCCAGTGCCGTGAAGATATGCACGCCGAATGCGGCCGTCCGCATTTGCGCCGTCGCCGGTGGTAATATTGGCTGGGGTGTCTGGTCCATTGCTCCGGCAGTGCTTATCAGGAATCGCCTCGATTTGCATACCCGCACTTGCGGCGTTCCGCCGCGCAAAACGGTCGAAACATTTAACGCGGTCAATGACTTGAAAATGCTGCCGGGAATGTCAATTGTTCAGGGTATGACCGATGCATCGCCAATTTATGACGCCATTGTTATCGGCGGCGGACCGGCGGGACTGACCGCCGCCATCGCGCTGGCGGAGACCGGCGCCAAAACCGCATTGCTCGCCCGCCGCGTGCCCTATGCCGATAACCGCACCACGGCGTTGCTGGGCGCTTCCACCGATCTGCTCGAACGTCTGGACGTCTGGCGGCGCTGCCGGGATCAGGCCGCGGCCTTGCGGACCATGCGGCTCGTCGACGACACCGGCCGCCTGATCCGGGCGCCGGAGGTCCGGTTTTCGTCGGAGGAAATCGGTCTCGACCAGTTCGGCTTCAACATCGACAACCGGACGCTGATGGCAGCCCTTGAAGAACGCGCAGCCGAGCTTTCCGGCCTGACGCGGTTTGACGATGAGGCGGCACACGTCGATCCGCAGGACGCGATGGTTTCCATTCACACCCGCGCGGGCGGATCGCTGTCGGCGCGGCTGGTGATCGGCGCCGACGGACGGCAGTCATTGTCCCGCGACGCCGCCGGCATCGACGTCAAGCGCCGCGACCTGCATCAGTCGGCATTGACCTTCAACATCGCCCATTCCCACTCCCACAAGAATATCTCGACCGAGTTTCATACCCCGCACGGGCCGTGCGTATTCGTGCCCCTGCCCGGCAATCGCTGCAGCGTGGTGTGGGTGTCGGCGGCGAATGAAGCGCAACGCTTGATGGCGCTCAGCGACGACGAATTGTCCGACGCCGCCGAAAAACAATCGCATTCCATTCTCGGCAGTGTCCGGGTTGAGGCTGGCCGAAACCTGTTTCCGCTGTCGATCGAGAGCCCCAGGCAGTTCGCCAGCCATCGCGTCGCGCTGGTCGGCGAATCCGCCCATGTGCTGCCGCCGATCGGCGCGCAAGGTCTCAACATGGGATTGCGCGATGCCGCCGACATCGCCGATATCGCAGGGCAAGCGATGTCGCTCGGCGAGGATCCCGGCGCGCCGCAGGTTTTGGCGCGCTATCAATCCGCGCGCCGCACCGATGTCACCAGCCGGATGTTTGCCATCGACATCGCCAATCGCTCGCTGCTCAGCGATTTCCTCGCCGTGCAGTCGCTGCGCGCGGCGGGCCTGCATCTGATCGGCGCGTTCGGCCCGCTGCGGCGGCTCGCGATGCGCGAGGGGCTTGCACCGTCGTGGAAGCGCGTCGGCTAGGGCATGAACCTGCGATTGAATTCAATCGTGACCTAGAGCGGCAAGCTGAGGAACGGCGAGCTGCCTTTGGCGTGGCTGACGCCTGGCACGTGAACCACGGAAGCCGCGTAAGCGCAGAGAATCGCGATGGTAATGAGAATGAATTTCATGATCTCTGCTTACGAGCTCGTGCGCCGTTGATGTGAGCGGACATACCGGGCGGCGGACGGTCTTACCGTGATATAGATCACGCAGATACGAATTCAACTGGCTTCAAGAAAGCGCCAGCCTGCCGCTCTGGATCAGCCACATCACGCTGGTCAGCGTGACGACGGAAGCAAACGTGCCGATCAGCACCGCGACCGACGCCGGCTCGATCCAGGTGTTACTCTGCCGCGCGATGACAAACACAGCGCCGGCGGCCCGGATATCATAAGCCTATTTGTGTCGCGCGCTCTCCGTGTGTGCCTTGGCCTGCGTTGCGAAATCCAGGCACCGTGTGCGTCCAAACATATAGTCTGGTTTTCGGAGACATGCTTGCTCAAGCTGCGCGTTGAATTCCGGCGTGTAATGCCACTCGTAATACACGATGCGTCCGTTCTTAACCACGGTCGAACTGTCCCATTCGCCGGGCTCTATGCCGAGATCGACGTATGGGACATAGCCATAGGTCTTACCGTGAGCAGCTACCCTGTCGCCGTCCAAGCGCACTTCATATTCACGATTTTGCAAACCCTTAAGACGGCCAATCACTTGGCGCACTGACGTCACATCAGCATACTTTGTTCCGCTGCTGCCCACCACGACCGCGTCGCTCGCCATAAACCCCATGAGGTCATCTACGCTACTGGTAGCCCAGGCCCCCAAAAACGATCTCGTAACTTCGATAGGATCGTCCTGTCGCGCGTTTTCCGCGTGCGATGCTGTGAAATTGCACAAGACGACAATCGCGCCCACCCAGGTGATGCCGTGCCTCATCTCGCGCTCCTCCTCCATCATCTGCCGCAGCCGGACGTAGGGCGGAGTTTGGCGTCCCGCTCAGCGCAGCCTTCCACGTCGGGGTTTTGGATGCAACGTCCGCTCAGGGTCATTCGCGTCGATTTGGCATGTCCGCAGCACGTCCGGTTAGGGAGGCAATCTCGAAAATGCGGGGTCTCGCGCCAGTGAGTTATCTTCAAGGAAGCGCCAGCCTGCCGCTCTGGATCAGCCACATCACGCTGGTCAGCGTGACGACGGAAGCAAATGTGCCGATCAGCACCGCGACCGACGCCGGCTCGATCCAGGTGTTGTTCTGCCGGGCGATGACGAACACGTTGAGCGCCGGCGGTAACGCGGCCATCAGCACCGCGGTGGCGGCCCAGGGCTGCGCGAACGGCCCGAACAGCAGCATCAGGCCGAACACGATCAGCGGATGGATCATGAGCTTGACCGCGATCACGCCGGGCACCTCCCATGGCACGCGATCGAACGGGCGCAACGCGACGGTGACGCCGAGCACGAACAGCGCCGTCGGCGCCGCGGCGTTCTGCAAAAATGTAAGCGTGTTGTCGATCGCGACGGGCGGCCGAAAATGCAGCGCGGCGGCGAGCGCGCCGGCGCCCGCCGACATGATCAGCGGATTCAGTACGATCTGACGCACCACGATGCCGAACGTATGCAGCAGCGAACGATGCGTGCGATCGGTGAACGCGATCAAGACAGGCACGATCGAAAACAGGAAGATGCTGTCGCAGCAGAAGATCAGCGCGGTCGGGGCCGACGCCTTGGTGCCGAGCACGGCGAGTGCCAGTCCCGGGCCCATATAGCCGATATTGCCGTAGGCGCCGGACAGCCCCGCCAGCGTGGCCTTGCGCAACGACAGGTCGCCAATGATCCGTCCGGTCATCATCGCGATGACGAAGGCGATCACGGTGCCGAGCGTGGTGGCGATCAGGAACGGCGGGTTGTTCAGTTCGGAAAACGGCGTCTTGGCCATGATGCCGAACATCAGGGCCGGCAGCGAAACGTAGAGCAGGAAAAAATTCATCCAGGCGAGCCCGGCCTCGGGCAGTCCCCGGGTCTTGCCGCAGGCAAAACCGATGAAGATCACACCGAAATAGGGAATCGCCAGATTGAGGATATCAGCCATGCGGCGGAGGTCTTTTCATCAACGTTTTCCAGAGGCTGGCACCGGATGCTCCAGCCCCACCGTAGAGCTAATTCAACCATTTGCCCCTAGCATCGGCCACAATCATGGTCTATTCGACGAGGTATGATTAAAGCGCGCACCGCCAAATTCCAGATCGGTCAGATCGTCCGCCACCGGGTGTTTTCGTTCCGGGGCGTGATTTTCGACATCGATCCGGAATTCAACAATACCGAGGAATGGTGGTTGTCGATCCCCGAAAACGTCCGGCCGCACAAGGATCAGCCGTTCTATCATTTGCTGGCGGAGAATTCGGAGTCCGAATACGTCGCCTATGTCTCCGAGCAGAACCTGCTGCCCGATGATTCCGGCGAGCCGATCCGGCATTCGCAGGTCGCCGAGATCTTCATCAAGGACAAGTCCGGCGGCTACCGCCCGCGCAATCCTTCGCTGAATTAAGTCTGGCGGCGAACGCTCTCCGTCATCCTGAGGTGCGCGCTCTAGCGCGCCTCGAAGGATGGGCTGCAGGCACCTGTTTCGCATCCTTCGAGGCTCGCCGAAGCGGCTCGCACCTCCAGCGACAACGGCGAAGCCGTTGCGCGGGGATGACGTCTAGCTAAACGAAAAAGGCGCCCGGACCGGGCGCCTTTTTGTTGGTCGACCGACTGGCGTTACTTCGCCGCCGGATTGGCCGGAGCGGCGCCCGCGGGCGGATTAGCCTCAAGCTTCTTGCGCGCTTCTTCAGCCCGCTTCTGCAGCTCTTCCTGCAGCTTCTTCTGGGTTTCCTCGAATACCTTCGGATCGGTCGGCGGGCCGTCATAGGCCTTGGCGAATTCGGCCAGCGGCAGCGGCAGCGTCAGCGGCGCGCCGTTGGAGTTGATCGCCTGCACCACCAGGTTCTGGCCCTTCTTCATGCTGGCCAGCAGTTCCGGGGACACTTCGTAATCCGACATGCAACCATTGGCGAAGCAGATCACATACGGGCTCTGCGCCGGGGGATTGCTGTCGACGATGACACGGGTGCCGTGCACGAGCTGCATGCCGAGTGGCAGCGTCACGCGCAGGATCTTCTTCGGCTCGCCTTCCGGCTCGATGATGACGGCCGCGATGACCGGCTGGCCGGACTCGATGCGTCCGTCCTTGCCGGTGAAGCAGACCTGCTTGGCGCCGGCGTCCTGGCCCTTGAGGCAGAACTTGGTCCAGGGCGCGTAGATCAGCTGAACCTGCTGTTCCGGGGGCTGGGCGCCTGCGGCGGGCGCACCGGCTGCCGGGGGTGCCTGCGCGGCCGGACCGGCGGGCGCGGGAGCTTTGGGGGCGGCTTTCGGGGCGGCCTTGGGAGCGGCCTTCGGGGCCGCTGCGGGGGCGCCGGGTGCCGGAGCCGGGGTCTGGGCCAGCGCGCTGGAGACGAGCAATGTCGCGGACAATGCCGTCGCCGCCAACAAGGCGGAAACCCGCCCACGCGGCCGGACGGCCAGGATACGGAAATTCATTGCGGAAAACCCTTTCTGAACGGGAGCGCCCGAAACCGCTGCAGGCGCCGACACCTAGCCGTTTGGGCGGCTGTCTCCAAGTCAATTGAGGCAGATACGTGACAGGCGCCACCGCCCCGGCCAATTGCACGCCTTCAATACAGCGGCACACGAAAAGATCAATGCCGACAAGCATCTTTGGCTGCGGTCACCGCCCCGCGCCACCCGCTATGGTAAAGCTCGATGGTGTGTCGCCCCGAATCAAATTCGCGCGTGCAGATGGTAGTCTTTCGACGTATCCGGCCTGGTCTTCTGGCTTGCCTTGCGCTTGCGCTCTGGCTCCTGCCGGTTGCATTCACCGGTAACGCACGGGCCGCCGAGAGTTACGCCATCGCCATGCATGGCGCGCCGGCTCTGCCGGCCGATTTCACCCACATGCCCTACGCCAAACCGGATGCGCCGAAGGGCGGCCGGTTGGTCTGGGGCGTGCTCGGAACCTTCGACAGCCTCAACCCCTTCATCGTGCGTGGCATCGCGGTCCAGCAAATCAGGGGCTTCGTCGTCGAGAGCCTGATGAGCCGGGGCAATGACGAGGCGTTCACGCTCTACGGGCTAATCGCCAGGAGTGTCGAGACCGATGACGCCAGGAGCTACGTCACGTTCCGTCTCGACCCCCACGCGCGCTTCTCGGATGGCAAGCCGATCACGGCCGACGACGTGCTGTTCTCGTGGGCGCTGCTGCGCGATCGCGGCCGTCCCAATCATCGCCAGTATTACGCCAAGGTCGCCAAGGCCGAAGCGCTCGACCCGCTCACGGTGCGGTTTGATTTCGGCGGCACCAGCGACCGCGAACTGCCGCTGATCCTCGGCCTGATGCCGGTGCTGCCGCGGCATGCGGTCGATCCCGAAACCTTTGAGGACACTACGATGACGGGACCGGTCGGCTCCGGTCCCTATCGCGTCAGCGCGGTGCGGCCGGGCGCCAGCGTCACGCTGACCCGCAATCCTGACTATTGGGGCCGCGACCTCCCGACGAACCGGGGCCTGTGGAATTTCGACGA
This sequence comes from Bradyrhizobium sp., assembly GCA_050726155.1. Lineage (GTDB taxonomy): Bacteria > Pseudomonadota > Alphaproteobacteria > Rhizobiales > Xanthobacteraceae > Bradyrhizobium. The sequence continues at coordinate 5,195 of JBOHIT010000589.1, read as the reverse complement.
AGTTCGCCTCGATTATTACCGCGAATCCAACGGCCAGTTCGAAGCCTTCAAGCGCGGGCTCTATGATTTCCGCGTCGAGAGCGAGCCGCTGCGCTGGCACGACGGTTATGATTTTCCCGCCGCCCGCAGCGGCGAACTGATCCGCGACGCCATCAAGACCGGAATGCCGCAGCCGTCGGAGTACCTGGTGTTCAATACACGGCGTCCGCTGTTTGCCGACGTCCGCGTGCGGCGGGCACTGACGCTGCTGTTCGATTTCGAATGGATCAACCGCAACTATTTCTTCGGCCTCTATGCGCGCGCCGGCGGCTTCTTCGCCGGTTCGGAATTGTCGGCCTATGGCCGCGCCGCCGATGATCGCGAGCGCGAACTTCTCAAGCCGTACCTCGCGCATATTCCGCCAGATATTCTCGATGGCAGCTTCCGCCTGCCCGTCAGCGACGGCTCGGGCCGCGACCGCGCGGCGCTGCGGGCCGCCCTCACCTTGCTGTCGGAGGCCGGCTACGATCTCGACGGCGCCGTGTTGCGCCAGCGCACGACCAGGACGCCGCTCAGCTTCGAGATTCTCGCGACGACGCGCGATCAGGAACGGATCGCGCTGGCCTACCAGCGCGACCTCAAGCGCGCCGGCATCGAGGCCCGCGTGCGCGCGGTCGATCCGGTTCAGTTCGACCAGCGCCGGCTCGGCTACGAGTTCGACATGCTGCAGAACCGCTGGGACCAGTCGCTGTCGCCCGGCAACGAGCAGTCGTTCTACTGGGGTAGCCAGGCCGCCGATATTCCTGGCACCCGCAACTACATGGGCGCCAGGGACCCGGCGATCGATGCGCTGATCGCGGCGCTGCTGGAGGCGCGCGGGCGGCCGGAATTCGTCTCGGCGGTGCGGGCGCTGGACCGGACCCTGATGTCGGGCTTCTACGCTATCCCGCTGTTTAACGTCGCAGAGCAATGGATCGCGCGATGGAATCGGATAGAACAGCCTGCAACCACGGCATTGACGGGCTATCTGCCGGAGACGTGGTGGCACAGACCGGACGCGCAACCCAAATGATGCACCTTCCCACCATCGTCGTGACACCGTGAACCAGCCTGCCGCTTCGCCCACGCTCGATACGTTGTTCAAGCGGTCGCTGGCCCGGCAGCCGGATGCGCTGGCGCTGGTCGATCCCGTCAACAAGCAGCGCGTCACCGGCCAAAAGCCGAAGCGCCTCACCTACGCGCAGGCCGACCGCGCCATTTCCTCGCTCGCCGCGCACTTCATCGAATCCGGATTGCCGGCCAACTCGGTCATCGCCGTCCAGCTGCCGAACACCATCGAATTCGCGCTGACCATCCTGGCCGCCTATCGCGCCGGTCTGGTGGTCGCCGTGCTGCCTCTGCTGTGGCGGCAGGCAGAGCTGACCATGGCACTCAACCGCACCGCGGCGCGGGCGATCGTGACCACAGCCAAGGTCGACGGGATCGTCTATGCGGATCTGGCAATGAACGCCGCGGCCGAAGCGTTTTCGATCCGCCATGTCTGCGGCTTCGGCACTGATTTGCCGGAAGGCATGGCCTCGCTCGACCATGCGATCTTAAGGGAATCCCCAACTACCCGCGCCGTCATCCAGGACGGGCGCAAGGCGGCGCTGATCTCGTTCGACCTGACTTCGGACGGTTTTCGCCCCGTACCGCGCGCCCATCTTGGCCTGATCGCCGGTGGATTATCGGTCTCGCTCGAAAGCGACGTGCCGCAGGGCGGGACGATCCTGTCGGCGTTTTCGCCGATGTCGTTTGCCGGCCTCGCCTCCTCGCTGGCGGTCTGGCTGTTGTCGGGCGGCACCCTGGTGCTGCACCATCCCTTCGACGAGGAAGTGCTGGCGCAGCAGATCAACGAACATGCCTGCGACACGCTGATCGCGCCGGCGCAACTGGCGTTGCGGCTGGACGAACTCGACCTTGCCGCCTCCCTGCCGAGCCTGCGCAACGTCGTTGGGCTTTGGCGCGCGCCCGAGCAAGTATTGTCGAGCGCGTCCTGGTCGGCCCGGCGGGCGACGCTGACCGACGTCTATCTGTTCGGCGAGGCCGGCTTGTTCGGGGCGCGCCGGATCGCCGATGACGGCTCACCGGCCCTGATCAAGCCCGGACCGCACGGCGCGCCGCGCGAACTGCCGGGCTCCTCGATCGCAGGCGACATCATACTGACGCCGCGGGGCACCCTGGGATTGCGTGGGCCGATGATCCCAGTCGCCGCCTATGCCCCCCCACCGCCGCCCAACGACTCGCTTATTGCAGCCCCGCCGCGCGACTACGTCGATACGGATTATTCAGCGCGGCTCGACCGCTCGACCGGCGCCGTCAACATCACCGCCCCACCGTCCGGCATCATGGCGGTCGGTGGCTACCGCTTCCTGGCGCAGGACCTGCAAGAATGGGCGCGGCGGCTCGGACAAGGCGCGCTGCTCACGGCATTGCCGGACCGCCTCAGCGGCCATCGGCTCGCCGGCCGGGCGCAGGATAACGCCCGTGCCCGCGACGCCTTGACGGAACTCGGGCTTAACCCGTTGATGGTCGAAGCGTTTCGCGACCGCGCCAATACCAACTAGACGCCATCCTACTGCTGGCGTTGACGCCACATTAAGCCCGGCAAACTAGGATCGCGCGCTCCAGATGCGCGCTTGATCCGAGTTGTCCGATGTCCCAGCAAGGCCCGATTCTCGTCGTATCGACGGCTAAGCGCCCGTCGTTTGCCGCCGCACTCGATGTCGCAAAGCTGTTTCCGGTCGTCGAGGCCGAATGGGCGGACGCAGCGCGCGCGGTCGAGCAGGTGCAGCCGGCCGCGGTACTGGCAGCCGCATCCGACGTCGATCAAACAGCGCTGGCCGCATTGGCCACACCGATCGCTTCACGCCAGCCCTATTTGCCGTTAATCGCCGTCGATCCCAAGGCAACACTTCAGACGATCCTTCCAGAAAACGCCATTCCGTTTTTCCAGAGCCAGGGCGATTCCAGTCGCCTGGTGGCGCGTCTGCGCGCGGCGCTGCGTGTCCGCTCCCTGCATGCGACAGTCATGCGCCGGCTCGTGCCGGCGACCCGGATCGCCTTGTCGGATATCGATACCATCAGCGATGCCACCGTGCTGTTGGTCGGCCGCGGCGGCGCCTTCCCCACGCTGTCGGTGGCGCTCGGTGAGCAAGCCGCCGTGGTCGGCGCGCTCAGCATCGAGGCGGCGGCGAAACATCTCAACGTCAGGGACATCGACGGCATCGTACTCGGCGAAGGTTTTAGCTCGCGCGTGGTCGATGCCTTCCTGACCGTGCTGGCGGAAGACACCCGCTTCCGCCACCTGCCTGTCGTGGTGACGTCAGGCGATCTGCTGCCGGCCTATGACCTGCCGAACCTCGAAATCCTCCTGGGCGAGCCCGTGCAAATGGTCGCGACCGCGTTGCCCTTGATCCGCCAGCACGCGTTCGAAGCGCATCTGAGCCGCACGTTGCGCTCGATCGACGCAGAGGGCCTGATCGATGCCCGGACCGGCCTGCTCACATCAACCGCCTTCGAGCGCGACTTCGCCAGCGCGATCTATCAGACCCAGGAACGCGGCGGCGGTCTGTCGGTCGCCCGTTTTGCATTTGACCTCGCGCACCCCCGCGCCCGGTTCGACGGCGCGCGCATCATCAGCCGCCTGATGCGGCAAATGGATTTCGGCGCCGTGCTCGGAGATGGTTCGGTTGTCGTCGCCTTCGCCGAGACCGACCTGAAGACCGCGCACGCGATCGCGCGACGATTGTCGAGCGTGATGCGCCAGACCAGCCACGGAAAACGTGACGCCCGCGCGGAACCAAACGTCACGCTCGCGACGCTGGAATCAAAAGATTCCGCCAAGTCGCTGCTGGCGCGATTAGTTGAAGAGGCGCATCGCGCCGCCTCGTGAATGTTCCGTCATCCCTGGTGGAACATCCCTTTCAGTCCTGCATTGTCGAATTTGCAATTCTGCACTGGAGGACGGACACGATGAAGAAAATTGCATTGATCACTGCGTCGCTGGCCTTGCTGGCGAGCCCTGTTTTCGCCGAGGAAGCCAAGACGGTCGGTACTGCTCCCGCCGAGGCCAAATTCTCGACGGTGTCGAAGGACGAGATGTTCTCGTCGAAGCTGAAGGGCCTCAACGTCTATAACCAGAAGGATGAATCGATCGGCGAGATCACCGACATCGCCATCAAGAACAACCAGATCGACGCGCTGATCCTGTCGGTCGGTGGTTTCCTCGGCATGGGCGAGCACTATGTCGCGGTATCGCCCGCCTCGGTCAAAGTTACCCGTGACGCCAAGAACGACAAATGGCTGGCGTCGATGAACACCACCAAGGAAGCGCTGAAGGCCGCGCCCGAGTTCAAATATCCGAAGTAAACACAAAGAAACTGCCACGTGAGAACGGCCGTCGGCGGTAACGCCGGCGGCTGTTTGCGTTTCTCTGTCAGCGCCATTGCGAGCGAAGCGAAGCAATCCATCGCGCCGCAAAGAATGTGTGGATTGCTTCGTCGCTCCGCTCATCGCAAATGGATGGTTCGGTGCGCGATGCCTCACGCTGCCTTCTTGTTCTCCGCGAGATTGGCGAGCTGGCGCAGGATTTCCGTCGTGCCCATCAACCGCTCTTCCGGCGTCTTCCAGACCTGCAGGAACACCACCTTCATGTCGGGCCGTACCTTGGCGGCCTGGCCATGCTGGCGGATGAAGAACACCAGCCGGTCCGGCTGCGCGAACTTATTGTCGCGGAAGCTGATGACGGCGCCCTTCGGCCCGGCATCGACCTTCTCGACATTGGCGCGGCGGCAATAGGCCTTGATCGCGGCGACCTTGAACAGATAGCGCACCTCGTCCGGCAGCACGCCGAACCGGTCGCGCATCTCGGCGGCGAAATTGTCGATCTCCTCGTCGGTCTCGAGATCGGCGAGCCGCCGGTACAGCGACAGCCGCACCGCGAGGTCGTTGACGTAATCCTCGGGTATCAGCACCGGCATGCCGATGGTGATCTGCGGTGACCAGCGGTCGGCCGCGGGCTCGGACACCCCGGCCTTGAGGTTGAGGATCGCCTCTTCCAGCATCGACTGGTACAATTCGAAGCCGACTTCCTTGATATGGCCGGACTGTTCCTCGCCGAGCAGATTGCCGGCGCCGCGGATATCGAGGTCGTGGGACGCAAGCTGGAAGCCCGC
>JBOHIT010000588.1:0-9221 GCA_050726155.1 Bradyrhizobium sp. | reverse complement strand
CTTTCGACATGCGCTCGAGGCGGTCCTGCATCTCTTTCATCTGCTTGCGCAGATCGTCGATGTTGGCTTCGTCAGCGGCCGGCTCCGGCACTCGCTCCGGCTCGATCGCGACGCCGCCACGCGGCGGCACGAACGGCTTGAACATCGAGAAGGTCTGCTGGAACAATTCCATGTTGCGGCGGACATGCTCTTCGAGTGGTGCGAACGGCGTTCCCGAGAAGGTGTTGGTGAGTTGCTTGCGAAACTTTTCCTGCTCGCGCGTCAGCGTGTCGATCGATTGTTCGAGATATTTCGGCACCACCATCTGCATGCTGTCGCCATAGAAGCGGATCAGCTGGCGCAGGAACGTGGTCGGCAGCAGATTCTGCCCCGCCTTGTTTTCCTGTTCGAAGATGATCTGCGCCAGTACCGAGCGGGTGATGTCGTCGCCGGTCTTGGCGTCGTAGACGAGAAAATCCTCGCCATCCTTCACCATCGCCGCGAGATCCTCGAGCGTTACGTAGGTGCTGGTGCCGGTATTATAGAGCCGCCGATTGGCGTATTTCTTGATCGTGGTGGGTTGGTCTGATTTTGCCATGGGCTCACACATCGACACGGAGAGCGGGGAACCCGACGGCATAACCGAAGGGCAGACGAGCAGCGCAACGCAGCAAAGTAAGCATTTTCAATGCGGCTCGGCTACCGTTTTGTGCGCCACGGTTAATTCCAAGGCATGGAGACTGCTCTGGAAACTGCCAGAGACGCTATTTTGAATGCGCCGCGGCGTGATTTTGACCTCTGGCCGATTGACACTTGATGCCTAGGTTAACAGGATGGTCTCAAGAGACAGGCCCGCCATCCGGCCGCCCGCCGTCGAGAACCACAAGCCCAGATAAGTCAAAGGAGATGTCCATGTCAGACGATGTCGTCATCGTCAGCGCCGCCCGCACCCCGGTCGGCAGTTTCAACGGCGCCTTCGCCACCACCCCGGCCCACGAGCTCGGCGCCATCGCCATCAAGGCAGCACTTGAGCGGGCCGGCATCGAGCCCGGCCGCGTTTCGGAAGTCATTATGGGGCAGATCCTGACCGCGGCACAGGGCCAGAACCCGGCCCGTCAGGCCTCGATCGCCGCCGGCATCCCGGTGGAAAGCCCGGCCTGGGGCGTCAACCAGCTCTGCGGATCCGGCCTGCGTACCGTAGCGCTCGGCTACCAGGCGCTGCTCAACGGCGACTCGGAAATCGTCGTCGCCGGCGGCCAGGAATCCATGAGCATGGCCCCGCATGCGCAGTATCTGCGCGGTGGCGTCAAGATGGGCGGCCTCGAGCTGGTCGACACCATGATCAAGGACGGCCTGTGGGATGCCTTCAACGGCTACCATATGGGCAACACCGCCGAGAACGTCGCGCGGCAGTACCAGATCACCCGCGCCCAGCAGGACGAGTTCGCGGTTCACTCGCAGAACAAGGCCGAGGCCGCGCAGAAGGCCGGCAAGTTCAAGGACGAAATCGTCCCCGTCACCATCAAGTCCCGCAAGGGCGACATCATCGTCAGCGACGACGAATATCCGCGCCATGGCGCCACCGTCGAAGCGATGGCCAAGCTGAAGCCCGCCTTCGAGAAGGACGGCACCGTCACCGCCGGCAGCGCATCCGGCATCAATGACGGCGCCGGCGTGGTGGTGCTGATGACCGCCAAGCAGGCCGCCAAGGAAGGCAAGAAGGTCCTCGGCCGCATCGTGTCGTGGGGCCAGGCCGGCGTCGATCCCAAGATCATGGGCACCGGACCGATCCCGGCTTCCCGCGCCGCGCTGAAGAAGGCCGGCTGGAACATCGGCGATCTCGATCTGATCGAGGCCAACGAGGCATTCGCGGCGCAGGCCTGTGCGGTCAACAAGGACCTCGGCTGGGATACGTCCAAGGTCAACGTCAATGGTGGTGCGATCGCGATCGGCCATCCCGTCGGCGCTTCCGGCGCCCGCGTGCTGGTGACGCTGCTGCACGAAATGCAGAAGCGCGATGCCAAGAAGGGCCTCGCGACGCTGTGCATCGGCGGCGGCATGGGCATTGCGATGTGCATTGCACGCGACTGAACGACGCGCGACCGAACTAAAGGCAGACAGGATGCGTTGTTGATGAAAAGTTCATCTGTCAACCGCGGCCCAAATCGATAAAACTGAAATGCCCGGTCTCGCGCCGGGCATTTTCATCTCTACTGCGCTGCCGCGTGAGGGAGCGCACCGAACTAAAAGAATCAGGTTTTGTTAAAGACCGGGGCAATTCCGGCGAGTAAAAAGACCACCAAGGATGGAGGATATGACATGGCACGTGTTGCATTGGTTACGGGGGGCACAAGAGGCATTGGTGCGGCGATCAGCAAATCGCTGAAGGCCGCGGGCTACAAGGTTGCGGCGAGCTATGCGGGCAATGACGCTGCGGCGGAGAAATTCAAAGCCGATACCGGCATTCCCGTCTACAAATGGGACGTCAGTTCGTTCGACGCCTGCGCGGCCGGCGTCAAGAAGGTCGAGGCCGAGCTCGGTCCGATCGACGTGCTGATCAACAATGCCGGCATCACCAAGGACGGCGCCTTCCACAAGATGACGCTCGAGCAGTGGAACGCGGTCATCAACACCAATCTCGGTTCGCTGTTCAACATGACCCGTCAGGTGATCGAAGGCATGCGCGCCCGCAAGTTCGGCCGCGTCATCAACATCTCCTCGATCAACGGCCAGAAGGGACAGTTCGGACAGGTCAATTACTCGGCGGCCAAGGCCGGCGACATCGGCTTCACCAAGGCCTTGGCGCTGGAAAACGCCAAGGGTGGCATCACCGTGAATGCGATCTGCCCCGGCTACATCAACACCGAAATGGTGCAGGCGGTGCCGAAGGAAGTGCTGGAGAAGAGCATCCTGCCGCTGATCCCGGTCAACCGCCTCGGCGAGCCCGAGGAAATCGCCCGCGCGGTGGTGTTCCTTGCCGCCGACGAAGCCGGCGCCATCACCGGCTCGACGCTGACGATCAATGGCGGCCAGTACATGGTGTGAGTTGAGCGTGAAGCGCCAGGCATCGCTCTCATAACGTCGTCATGCCCGGGCTTGTCCCGGGCATCCACGTCTTTAGAACCAATCGCAAGAAAGACGTGGATGGCCGGGTCAAGCCCGGCCATGACGGAGAGTATCTCGATATGTTTTTGCGCAACGCATGACTCCCCGCACCGCCACGCTGATTGGACTGACCGCGATCCTGATGTGGTCGCTGCTGTCGGTCATGACCGTTGCGACCGGAAAGATTCCCGCGTTTCAACTCGCCGCCATGACCTTCGCGATCGGCGCCGCGGTTGCCTTCATCAGCTTTATCTTCCGGCCCGCGGCCTTCGCCGCGTTGAAGCAACCGCCCGTCGCCTGGGTGGTCGGCGTCGGCGGGTTGTTCGGTTATCACGCGCTGTATTTCCTGGCGCTGCGCTTTGCACCACCGGCCGAAGCCGGCTTGCTGAATTATCTCTGGCCGCTGCTGATCGTGCTGTTCTCGTCGCTGCTGCCGGGCGAGCGGCTGGCAGCGCATCACATCATCGGCGCGCTGCTCGGTCTTGCTGGCACGGTGTTGCTGTTGTCAGGCAACAGCGGCGGTGGTTTTGCGCCGGACCAGATTCCTGGTCTCGCGGCGGCCTTCGTCGCCGCCTTCGTGTGGGCGGCCTATTCGGTGATGTCGCGCAAGCTGAAGGCGGTGCCGACCGACGCTGTGGCCGGCTTCTGCCTGGCGACCGCGCTGCTCGCGGCATTGGTGCACGGCATGGTCGAGACCACGGTCTGGCCCGAAACGTCGGGGCAATGGCTCGCCATCATTGCACTGGGCGTCGGCCCGGTCGGCGCGGCGTTCTTTACCTGGGACATCGGCATGAAGCGCGGGGACATCCGCGTGCTCGGCGCGGCGTCCTATGCGACGCCGCTGCTGTCGACCGCGTTCCTGATCCTCGCCGGCTTTGCCAAACCGACCGCAGGGATTGCGATTGCCGCGATCCTGATCGCCGGCGGCGGGTTGATCGCTGCCAAGGACATGGTGTGGAAAACGCGACTGTAGGATGGGTGGAGCGAAGCGATACCCATCATCTCACCGCACGGATGCAATTGATGGGTATCGCTTCGCTCCACCCATCCTACGAGGTCGGCTCCCAATCCTTCGGCGCCATCTCGAATGTCGCAAAATCAAATCCGGGTGCGACGGTGCAGCCGACCAGCGTCCAGTCGCCGGTGCTCTCGGCGGCTTGCCATGTGTGCGGCGGCACGATGGCTTGCGGCTGCTCGCCGGCGGCGAGGTTTGCGCCGAGCTTGAATTTCCATTCGCCGTCGTCATCGGCAATCCTCAAGGTCAGCGCGCTGCCTGCGTAATAATGCCAGACCTCGACGGCGTCGATGCGATGCCAGTGCGAACGCTCGCCGCGCGCCAGCAGGAAATAGATCGCGGTGGAGCGCGAACGGCCGCCGGCATCGGTGCGGGCATCGCGAAACGTCTCGCGATAATGCCCGCCTTCCGGATGCGGCTTCAGGTCGAGCCGCGCGATGATCTCGGCAGCACTTGGCTCGGCGGCATTTGCCGGGAGCGGCATCAGGACTTGTTCTTGCGCTCGCGCAATTCGCCGAACACGTCGGCGGCGCTGGCGCCTTTCATGTGCAGCTTCGCGGCGACCGAGGGTTCGTCGGCGCGCAGGAAGACGTTGGATTTCTTTTCCTCGCCGAGCAGCACCGGAATCGTCGGCTTGTTCTCCGCGCGCAGTTTCGTGACTTCTGCGGCGCGCGCGACCAAGGCGGGATTGTCGGGCTCGACCGTCATCGCGAACCTGACGTTGGCGGCGGTGTATTCGTGGCCGCAATAGAGTTTGAAATCATCCGGAAGAGCCCGCAGCTTCAACAGCGAATCCCACATCATGGGATAGTTGCCCTCGAACACCCGGCCGCATCCGATCGAGAACAGCGTGTCGGCGGCGAACAGCGCCTTCTCGCTGTCGAACACATAGGAGATGTGGTCGAGCGTATGGCCGGGCGTTTCCAGCACCCGCACCAAGAGGCCGCCGACCTTGATGACGTCGCCATGGCCGGCGCGCAGATCGACATTGGCGATCGCGGTGGATTTGTCGTGCGGGGCGACGACGCGGCAATTGTATTTCTGCTTCAGGTCGGCGACGCCACCGACATGGTCGTGGTGGTGATGGGTGACCAGGATGTCCGTCAGCGTCCAGCCTTCGCGTTCCAGTGCCTTGATGATCGGCCCGGCTTCCGGTGCGTCGATCGAGGCGGTCGCTTTGGTCGCGGGATCGTGGATCAAATAACCGAAATTGTCGTTGAGGCAGCTAAAAGTGCGAATTTCCGAAGCCATGGTATCTCCACGAACCGTATGAGTGTTGATTTTTACTTGAGCATGATTTGTTCGGAAAACCGGTGCCCGCCCCACGATCCACGTGCGGGGCATGCTTTTCCCGATCAAGCTCTAACACGCCACATATGGGCAGGAAATATGGCGTTAACGCTCATACGGCAATGCAAATTTCTGCAACCCCCGGGGAACGGCGGCGTGATAGATTGAGCCCATGACCATCGACGTCATCGACCTCCGCGATTTCTATTCGCGCCGCCTCGGCATCGTGGCGCGGCAGCTGATCAACCGCGGCATCCGGGCGCGATGGCCCGACGCCGACGGCCTGCGCGTGCTCGGGCTCGGCTACCCCACGCCCTATCTCGGCCTGTTCCGGGAAGATTCCGAACGCTGTATCGCGTTCATGCCGGCGGCGCAGGGCGTGTTGAAATGGCCGACGGCGCGGCCGGCGCTGGCAACCCTGATCGATGAATTCTCGATGCCGCTGCCGGACGCGGCGGTCGACCGCGTCCTGTTGGTGCATGCGCTGGAAATGTCCGACGATCCGGAACGGCTACTGCGTGAGGTGTGGCGGGTGCTGGCGCCCTCGGGCCGCCTGATTGCAGTGATTCCCAATCGCCGCGGGGTGTGGACGCGCACCGACAACACGCCGTTCGGTCACGGCCGGCCCTATTCGCGCGCGCAGATCACGCAATTGCTGCGACAGACCTGGTTCACGCCGTCAGCGTGGGGCGAGGCGCTGTTCCTGCCGCCGGTCGGGAAGGGCTGGTTCTTGCGGTCGGCGATGGCATGGGAGCGCGTTGGTGCGGCGCTGTCGCTGCCGTTTGCGGGCGTGCATATCGTCGAAGCGACCAAGCAGGTCTACCGCGCGATCCCCGCGCACCGTGAGCGCACGCGGCTGATTCCGTCGCTGCAGCCGGTGCTGGTGCCGTCGTCCACGACGGCGACGCGGGATGATTTCTTGTAGGGTGGGCAAAGGCGCTCTTGCGCCGTGCCCACCATCCTCGCTCGAAAAAAGTGGTGGGCACGCTTCGCTTTGCCCACCCTACGAAGCGTCGTCGCTACCTACTCATTCCCCGGATTGAAATCTTCGCTCGGGCCGGCCGGGGCTGCGGCTGCATTGTCGGGACGCGGGCCGTGCGGCCGGCGGCGCCGGCGCGGGAAACGTTCGCCGCCGCCATTGCCTTCGAATCCGGGCGCGCCATTCACCTGCGGCTGCGGTCCGGTGATGAAGGACGGCAGGCGATCGACGCCACCGGTATCGGCAATCACCGGCTGCGGTTGGGGTTGCGGCTGATATTGCGGTTGCGGACGATGCTCGCGTTGTTCGCGATGATGTTCGCGCGGCTGCTGGTCGCGGTCGCGCTGGTAGGGCGGCTGGCCGCCTTCGCGCGGCTGGAAGTCGCGCGGCTGATTGTTCTCGCGCGGCACGAACGGCTGTTGCTGCTGCGGCACGAAGCCCGGCTCCTGGCCGAAATGGTTGAAGTTCTCGCCCTCGTCCTCGCCTTCCTCGGCCGGCATTTCGTTTTCGGTGCGCGGCTGCGGCTGGTTCTGCCGGAACTGCTCCTGGGCGGCGGCGATCAGGCGGAAATAATGTTCGGCATGCTGGTAGTAGTTCTCGGCAGCGACCGGGTCGCCGGAGGAGCGTGCGTCGCGCGCCAGCTGTACGTATTTCTCCGCAACGTGGGAGGCGGTACCGCGGATCTTGATGTCGGGCCCGTTCGATTCGAACACCCGGGTCATCGGGTTCTGTCCGCGCCGGTTATTATTATTGTTGTTGTTGTTATTATTGTTATTCCGGTTACGCATCCGCTTGTTGTTCTGACCGTTTCTCATGTCTCGCCTTTATTCCAGCCCTGAAGTTATGCAGTTGCCGTCGTAGCCTCACCGGGACGGGCACACGGCTGTGCACTCCGATTCACGGTGTCGTTCAAATTCGTAACGTCGATTTCGCCAACCATCGCGTTCAACAAAGACGCGTTCCCCAACGGCCGGCACTCATGGCCGGCTGGACCAAATCACTTAACCAGCCAAAACCAGCCCAACAGCAATACGCCCGATCGAAACCAGCCGAACAGGCCCGCGAGCAAAGGCCCTGCGTAACCGTTTTGCGTGACTGTTTCTTGCGTAAGTCTTCAAGCGCAATATCAGGCTTTCGTTCGCTTTGCGGTCAGGAGCAGCACAGCTCAGGCTATTGCGCTCGATTGGACCTGCGTTTTGGAACCTTTCACTCGGCGGGCTCTCGTTTCGAGAACTCTGGCCTCCACCCTATAGTACCTATGGGGGCGGCAACCCTGGACCGACGTTGTGGCCGGAACGTAGTCGCTCCCGGGGAATATTCCAAGCGGTTTTTTTGCGTTCCAATAGGACTTTATCTGGGCATTTTGCGGCCCGCGATCGCCCTCTGGATGCCGGCCAGATCGGCTTTCGGGGCGCCCGCAGGCGCTAACCCCGCCGCTGTCATGATGCCCCGAATCTGGCCGCTTTGGTCCTCCCCGGCCTCCACAACCAGCACAGCGCCCGGCGCCAGAAGATATGCCGCCTGGGGAATCAACGCGCGATAGGCGTCGAGCCCATCGACGCCGCCGTCGAGCGCGGCCCGTGGATCATATTCGCGCACTTCGGCGTCCAGACCCGCGATATCCGCCGAGCGGATGTAGGGCGGGTTGGAGACGATCAGGTCGAACGGGCCGGACAATCCGGAGGCGTAATCGCAGGCGATGAATGTCGCGCGATTCGCGAGCCCGGCGTACGCGGCGTTGGCCGCGGCGATCTGCAAAGCCGCGGTCGAGATGTCGGTGCCGAAGCCGTGCGCGCCCGGCAGCTCCGACAACAGCGCCAGCAGGATCGCACCCGAGCCGGTGCCGAGATCGGCGATCCGCAATGCGCGGCCAGGCGCGCCGTCGGCACGCAGCAATTCCAGCGCCAGTTCGACCACGGTCTCGGTGTCGGGCCGCGGCACCAGCGTCGCCGGTGATAGCTTGAGCGGCAGCCCCCAAAATTCCTTGTGGCCGAGAATGCGTGCGACAGGTTCGCCCTGCAGCCGACGCCGCGCGAAATCCTCCAGCCGTGCGGCTTCGTCGGCCGAGAATTGCCGGTGTGCGGCCGTGATCAGGCCGGTGAGGTCGAGGCCAAGCACCGCGCCGACCAGCAAGCGCGCATCGATCTCGCTGGATTCGATCGCGCCGGATTTGAAGCACGCGGCGAGTGCGCGCCGCACGGTCTCGACGGCTTGTCCGGTGAAAGATTCTGCGGCGCTCACGCCGCCGTGCCCTGGGCGGCGAGCTGGGCGGCCTGATGTTCGGTCGTCAGCGCGTCGGTCAATTCGCCCAACGCTTCGCCGGCGATTACCTGCGGCAACTTATAGAGCGTCAGGTTGATGCGGTGGTCGGTGACGCGGCCTTGCGGGAAATTATAGGTGCGAATGCGCTCGCTTCGGTCACCGGAGCCGACCTTCTCGCGGCGGTCGGCCGCGCGCGTCGCATTGATGCGCTGTTGCTCGGCGTCGTAGATGCGCGAGCGCAGGATGTTCATCGCCGACGCGCGGTTCTTATGCTGCGAGCGGCTGTCCTGCATCATGACCACGATCCCGGTCGGGATGTGGGTGATGCGGATCGCGGATTCGGTCTTGTTGACGTGCTGGCCGCCGGCGCCCTGCGCGCGCATGGTCTCGATCCGCAGATCGTCGTTCTTGATGTCGACGTCGACATCCTCGACTTCGGGCAATACCGCAACCGTTGCCGCCGAGGTGTGGATGCGGCCCTGGGTCTCGGTATCGGGCACGCGCTGCACCCGGTGTACGCCGGATCCGAATTTCAGCTTCGCAAACGCGCCGCGGACAGGCCCTGCACTTCGGCGATGATTTCCTTGAAGC
>JBOHIT010000587.1:0-9778 GCA_050726155.1 Bradyrhizobium sp. | reverse complement strand
GGCGATGGTTGGTCCGGAGGTCAAGCCTGCGGAGCTAACGGTTAACTACCAGATCCGTATTGCCACGGCCTTGCCGGGAACTGATTCGCCGGGCAACCGTCGATGACATTTCCGTGTAGGCACGCTTGTTCGGGCAAAGGAACATCCGGGCACGCTCTCCGTTATTGGCTCGGAATGCATCGAGGCTGGGTAACATGTCGGAAAGTTACATCATCGAAGTCGGTTCGCAGGCCGCCGGCATCGTCGTGCGCGGCCCCGGCGGCTATCGTTTTTTTGCGGCTTCGCACCGCTTCAGCCGGCTCGAAGGCCAGATTTTCCGCAACGCGCGCGAGGCCGAGCGCGCGGCGCGGCGGCTCGCGAACGGCGTGTAGTCGTTGGCCTCGTAGAAATCAGGTCTGACCGATCAGCCGCTTGCAGAACGCGGCGCTGTCGCTGATCGCATCGCGCCCCTTCCAGACCAGGCCGGTCAGCAAGCCATGGCCGTGCGAATTGCGCAGTTGCAGGATGTGGCCGACTTCATCGGGGAACCGGCTCACTTCAGCTTCCACATCGGCCACGATCGCGGCCCTGATGTCACGCAGCCGCGCGCCCCATTCGGACGTCGCGAGTTCGCGGATGCCGGCCTGTACGGCGGCTTCGGCGCTGTCGATGTCGGCCAGGATGTCGCGGGCGTCGACGACGCGGTTCTTCTTCAGGGTAACGCGCAACGCGATGCGCTTGTCGTCGATCTGGTCCAGCACCATCGAGACAACTATCGCATAGGGCGTCGCCGCAACATCGACGGCCTTGCGGCTGCGCGCGGGCTTGGTGGCAAGACGCATCAACTCGCGGGGCGTCTTGAGACGTCCTGCGACCAGCGCCAGCGCGAAGGGCACGGCGGCAGGGTCCTTTTTCCGGAACGCATCCAGCAGTTTGGTGATCTTGTCGACCTGCGCGTCGTCGAATTTCTGGATCGTCTTTTCCGGTAGCGCCTTGTTGAACCCCGCCAGCGCCTCGCGCGCGCGCAACGCGCCCATGATCTTGACGAGGTCGCCGTAGACCGTCGGCGAAGCCGTATAGGCCGCCAGCCTGGTGCGCGCCCGCTCCGCGCCGTCAGGCGAAGCGAGGTTTCCCTCCAGCGACTTGGCGACCTTGGTCTGGAACACCGATGCCGCCTGCTGCGCGTCCTTTGATTTGTTGGAAGCGATCAGCCCCCTCATCTGGTCTTCGTAGTCGCGGGCCATGATCGGCAGCAGATCGCGGTTGATCCATTCCCAAATCGGCGTGATCGAGCTCTGCGCAATCCGACCCGTATTGGCATGCTCCAGGGCGCCTGCAACGAGCAGCGGCTCCAGCGGCGCGAAGAAATATTTGGACGGCGTCGGGGCCTCGTTCGGGCCGTCGGGGCGCAGTTCGGCGCGCAGCCTGGCCTGCAGGTCCGCGGTGCCCGGCATATCGACGCCGCACATCTCCAACCGCTCCAGCTCGGTGAGCAGGCAGCTACGCGTCAGCGGGCTCAACCGCTGGAGGAATTCCCAGATTCGATCGACCCGCATCGCAGCGATTTTCCGATTTCTGGCCGGGGTGAAGTGGTGCCGTTTCCCGAGCCAGCATGGGCAGCGTAGTCGCAAAAACGTTAAGAACGGCAAAATCGCACCGGTGCAATGCGAAATATGCAACGCGACAGGCATATAAAGCGCCGCCGATATCTTTACCGATAGTTTACCATGACGTCCGTCGCAGGCGTTTCACGACGGCACTGAGTGACGTGGACCAATCGCCGGCTCGTTCCAGCGTGGGTCTGTGCAGGCCATTCTACTTCTTGTCGGCCGCCGCAAAAACGTCCCGGCAGGCGGCGACGCCATTGATGGCGGCGGCGACGCCAACATAAGGCACGAGCTGCATCATGATCTCGACCAACTCTGCCCGCGTGACGCCACATCGCATCGCGCCGCCGATATGGGTGCGCAGTTGCGGCGCTGCGGTTCCGAGCGTCGCCAAGGCGGCCACCGTGACGATCTGGCGTGTGCGCGAGTCGAGCACTTCACTTTGGTAGACTTCCCCGTAGATCGTCTCCAGCACATAGGTCGCGAGCTGAGGCGCCAGGTCGCCCAGGGATTTGTCGACCTGGTCCGGTGTTTGTCCGAGGATTTCACCGAGCTTTTGGGCGCCGCGGGCACGGCGTTGCGGGTCTGATTGCATCCTGGCTTCCTTCTCGCTCTGGTCACGCTAGAGTGGCTTGCAGCCGGCCGAGCGTCAATCAGGCCGGTTCGAAACACGGCTCGAGGAATACACATCGGGGGAAACATGGTCAGCGCCTATCTCAGGATTGCAGCGCTTTGCGCCAGCGTTGCGGCGGCCTCTCTCGCTGGTGCAATCTCGGCGCTGGCGCAAACCTATCCGGCGCAGCCCATCAGGATTCTGATTGGCTTCGGGCCCGGCTCTGCCGCGGATATCCTCGCCCGGCTCGTCGGCAAGCAGATGGAGGCCAGTCTCGGACAGCCGATCGTGGTCGAAAACCGCCCGGGCAACAGCAGCATGATCGCTGCGGAGACTGTGATGCGCGCGCCCGCCGACGGCTACACGCTCTTCATGGCGACGATCGCCAATACGCTCAATCCGGCGGAGACGAAATCGAATTTCAATCTGGGACGGGACCTGGCGCCGATCGTTCTGCTGGGGACGGTTCCGAACGTATTGGTGGCGCATCCTTCGGTGCCGGCCAATAATTTGCAGGAGTTGATCGCGCTGGCCAAGAGCAAGCCGGACACCCTGACATTCGGCTCCTCCGGCTATGCGACGGCGAGTTACATGGCGGCCGAGCTGTTCAACGCCAAGGCAGGTACGCAGATTGTGGCGGTCCCCTATCAGGGCGGCAGCAATCAGGCGGTCTCCGACCTGCTGTCGGGCCGCATCACGCTGATGTTCAACGTGGCGGCAACCCTGGCGCCACATGTCGAGGCAGGCAAACTGAAGGCCTTTGCCGTTGCGCAGTCGAAGCGCGCGTCGATTATGCCTGAGGTTCCGACGCTCACGGAAGCAGGAATGACCGGCTATGACGCCGGAGTCTGGATCGGCTTGCTCGCGCCGGCCGCAACGCCGCCGGCGATCATCGAAAAGCTGTCGACGGCGGCGAACGCGGCACTGAATACCGAAGCGGTTCGCACCGCGCTGAAACAACAAGGCACCGATCCGGTCGGGGGCACGCCAAGGGAATTTGCCGACTTCATCCGCGCCGATATCGAAAAATGGGTCGCGGTTCTTGCATCGGCTGGTCCGAAGAAGTGAGCGCGTGAGCGAATCGAAACTGCTGCGGTGCAGCTCGCAGCTTTAACCAGGTTTCGTCTTCGGACGGTGCGCCGGCCCCCGAGGTCGATCTCCTTCGTTGACCCCGGCGTCGAACCGCCGCACCATAAGGCGATCGTCGAACCGAGGTGTTGCCGTGGCCGGATTGTCCAATCGCCAGACTGAAATTCTCAACATCGCCCGCGCCTTTGGCCGGGTGATGGTGGAAGATCTCGCCAAGCGCTTCGAGGTTTCGGCGCAGACCATTCGCAAGGACCTCAACGATCTATGCGACCAGCGCTCGCTGACGCGGATTCATGGCGGTGCCATCATCGCTTCCGGCGTCGAGAACCTCGCTTATGAAGCGCGCCGCTTCGTCGCCGCCGAGGAGAAGCGGGCGATCGGGATCGCCGCCGCTTCGCGGATTCCGAACGGCTGCTCGCTGTTCATCAACATCGGCACCACGACAGAAGAAGTCGCGAGCGCGCTGACCTCGCATGAGGATCTGCTCGTCATCACCAACAACCTCAACGTCGCGATGCTGCTGTATCGCCATCCGCGCATCGAGGTGATCGTGGCGGGCGGTGCGGTGCGCCGCGCCGACGGCGCCGTGATAGGCTCCACCGCGATCAGCCTGATCGGCCAGTTCAAGGTCGATTACGCCATTATCGGTGCGTCGGCGATCGACGAGGAGGGCGCGCTGCTCGATTTTGATTACCGTGAAGTGCAGGCCGCGCAGGCGATCATTGCCAATGCGCGCAGCGTTATGCTGGTCGCCGACTCGACCAAGCTCAGGCGGAGCGCACCGGTGCGCATCGCCCATCTCAGCCAGATCCAGACCTTTGTGACCGACGCAGCGCTTCCGGCGGGATTGGCGAATATCTGCCACACCAGGGGCATCGAGGTGGTCGAGGCGATGGACAAGCCGGCCGTCGATATCGATGAGCCCATGGCGGAAACGGCGTCGACGGTCACGCGTTTGCGCTAGGGGTTGTGCGAATTTATAATACATCTTGCAGTCGTGCTCGTCATATGGAACAATCCAGCGAAACGACAGCGGGAGTTGTGACCGTGCCCGAAGCAACCGTCAGCCGTCCGGCAGCTGTGTTCAACGAATACGTGTTGAAGGCGGTGGCGAAGATTGCCTCCGACCGGGCTGGGCAGGGCTATGATCTGCAGTCTTACTTTACCAAAAACCTGTCCTACGGGCCGGACAACCCGGGCGCGATCAAGTCGAACCATCCACCGCTGACCATGTGCGTGGCTGGCGTGACGGAAATCATGATTGAGGCGCTCAACGTCTATTGCGACGAAACGCACGACAAGACGCCGTTCCAAAAACTGTCCGTAATGTCCTGGAAGCGGGGCTCGATGAAGGATATCCGCGCGCATATTTTTCAGTACGCAGGCACAAATTGCCATGGTACCGCCCATGCGTTGCAGCGTTTCGGGATCGGCAAGGAGTTGCCGTTCAACAGCTTGCTGCCCGGCGATTTTCTGACGATGAATCGCACCAGCGGCAGTGGCCACACGGCAGTGTTCCTCGGCTATATCGGCGCCGACTATGGAGACCTGCCGCAGCATTCGGCCGCCGTAAAGGGCTACAAATACTTCTCGGCGCAGGGCAAGAGAGTCGGCGGCGGCTTCGGCTATCGCTGGGCGTTTTTCTCTCCGTTCTGTCCCGGCCAGGTCGCCAACAAGCAACGCGACTGCGGCATCATCTCGTCGCCCAAACAGCAACTCCTGAATACCGGCTGTATGCTCCACCCGAGTTCCTGGAACGTGCATCCACCGGACGACATGCCCGGACTGGAGTCATTGGAAGAGGCCGCTGGCTACGAGGAACTCACGCCGTCCGATCTGTCGAAGTACGATGGTGTAACCACCGACGACAATTAGACGAGTTTCCGTTGCCTCGGCGGCCCTGTGGTCGCCCCCGTTCCAGCTTCAAAAGGCCCCGGCATCGTCCGGGGCTTTTTCATGAGATCTCGACGTGGAATAGAAAATCTAATCCAATCCTGCAGGAAAAATGGTTTGTGCCGGACCAACCGCGCGGTGCACGAGGTGATCTCCGTCAAAGGAGAAACCGAATGCAAATCCGACGCATCAATTCCGAAGCGGCACTGGTGCCAACGACCGGCTACAGCCAGGCGCTTGAAGTCGCCGGCCACACGCGGATGCTTTTCGTCAGCGGCCAAATTCCGGTCGCGGCTGATGGCGCGGTGCCGGATGGCTTTGAAGCGCAGTGCAGGCTCGCCTGGAGCAATGTCGAAGCGCAGCTCAAGGCGGCCGGCATGACGCTCGACAATCTGGTCATGCACCGAACGTACCTCGCGGACCGGCGCTACACCACGCTCAATCGCTCAGTGCGTAGCGCGGTGCTTGGCGACCGGGAAACAGCGCTGACCGTCGTCATCGCCGGAATCTTCGACGAGGCGTGGCTGCTCGAAATCGAGGCCGTCGCCGCAGGCTGAGGCCGGACGATCATCATGAATGCGCGCAGCGCCATACTGGTCGCGGAGTGGAGCGAGCAGCGGCGCTACTCCGGAGGCGAGAATGGCTCATGTCGTTTTCGAGCGAAGTGCGTCGCCGTTCGCGCGAAGAAACGCATCACGGCAAAAGCGGTGGCCCGGCGGTGCAGCGCGACTCGCTTCAACTAGGCCGGAGCAGATTCCCGCATCCGGACCCGCTTTCGCTTCGCTTTCGTCTTGCTTTCGTTTTTCGTTGTGATTAACTCCGATCCGAAAGTGAAATCGCCGAAGTGAAGAGGCGATCGCCCGGGGAAGCGTCTGTTGGATCGGATTTTCGACCTCGCCATCATCGGAGGCGGCATCAACGGCTGCGGCATCGCGCGCGATGCGGTGGGTCGGGGCAACTCCGTTTTTCTTTGTGAAATGAATGACTTGGCGAGCGGAACGTCGTCCTGGTCGACCAAGCTGGTGCACGGCGGGCTGCGCTATCTCGAATATTACGAGTTTCGCCTGGTGCGAGAGGCGCTGATCGAACGCGAGATCCTCTGGCAGATCGCGCCCCACATCATCCGCCCGCTGCGTTTCGTTTTGCCGCACCATTCCGGGTTGCGCCCGGCCTGGCTCTTGAGGCTAGGGTTGTTTCTGTACGACCACATCGGCGGCCGTCATCTGCTGCCGCCGACGCGCTCGCTTGATTTGGCACGCGACGAGGTGGGCAAACCCTTGATCGCCAACCGCTACACCAAGGGCTTCGAATATTCCGACTGTTTCGTCGATGACGCGCGCCTCGTCGTGCTCACCGCGCGGGACGCGGCCGATCGCGGCGCCGAGATCCACACCCGCGCGCGGGCGGTCGGGATCAGGCAGGTCGACGGCGTCTGGCAAGTCACCGTCGAGGATACCAGAAGCGGCGCGCGCACCACGATTCAAGCGCGGGCGCTGGTCAATGCCGGCGGCCCCTGGGTCGAGCAGGTGCTGTCGTCGGGGTCGGGCGTCAACGCGCGCGCCAAGGTGCGGCTGGTGCAGGGCTCGCACATCGTGGTGCGCAAGCTCTACGACCACGACCGCGCCTATATTTTCCAGAACGCCGACGGCCGCATCATCTTCGTCATTCCCTACCAGGATGATTTCACGCTGATCGGCACCACCGATCGCGATTACGACGGCGACCCGGCCAAGGTGAAAGCTTCAACCGAAGAGATCGCCTATCTCTGCGCCTCCGCCAGCGAATACCTCGCGAGGCCGGTGACACCCGAGGACGTGGTCTGGACCTATTCCGGCGTCCGACCGCTTTATGACGACGGCGCCAGCGAAGCCAAGGCCGCGACCCGCGATTATGTTTTCGAACTCGATACGCCCGGCGGCGCGCCGCTGCTGTCGATCTATGGCGGCAAGATCACGACCTATCGCCGCCTCGCCGAAGAGGCGCTGGAAAGGCTCGAGCCTTATCTGCGCAGTTCAAAGGCAAAGGAAGGCTGGACCGGCAAGTCGCCGCTGCCGGGCGGCAACATGGATGTTTCCGCGGTCGCAGCGCTGACGGCGGAACTGGTACGCAAATTTTCGTTTCTCCCGACTGCGCATGCCAACCGGCTCGCACATGCTTACGGCACTCGCGCCAGCAAAGTGCTCGGCACGGCAAAATCGATGGCTGATCTCGGCCAGTCCTTTGGCGCCACCTTGACGGAAAGTGAAGTCAGGTACCTGATGGCGAACGAATGGGCTTGCACTGCCGAAGACGTCGCGTGGCGCCGATCGAAGCTGGGCTTGCGGCTGTCCGCGGACGAAATATCAGTGCTCGACCAATGGATGGCGGCCCATCGCAACCAGGATGAACGACCCCTGCGTGAAGCGGGAGGACGGACATGAGCGTCACGCTCGAAAACGTCACGCGAACCGTCGACGGCATCGCCACCATCCGCGATGTCTCGCTGACGCTCGAGCGCGGCACGCTGAGCGTGTTGTTGGGGCCGACGCTGTCCGGCAAGACTTCGATCATGCGGCTGCTTGCCGGTCTTGACAAGCCGGCGACGGGCCGCGTGCTGGTCGACGGCAAGGACGTGACCGGCTTCGACGTGCGCAAGCGCTCGGTCGCGATGGTCTATCAGCAGTTCATCAACTATCCCTCGCTGACGGTCTACGAGAACATCGCCTCGCCGCTGCGGGTGCAGGGCAAGCCGCGCGCGGAGATCGAAACGCGCGTGCAGGAAGCCGCGCGCCTGTTGAAGCTCGAGCCCTATCTGAACCGCACGCCATTACAATTGTCCGGCGGCCAGCAGCAGCGCACTGCGATCGCCCGCGCACTGGTCAAGGGCGCCGATCTGGTGCTGCTCGACGAGCCGCTCGCCAACCTCGATTACAAGCTGCGCGAGGAGTTGCGCACCGAATTGCCGCGCATCTTCGAGGCGTCGGGCGCGATCTTCGTCTATGCGACGACCGAGCCCTCCGAAGCGCTGCTGCTCGGCGGTGACACGATTTGCATGTGGGAAGGCCGGATCCTGCAGGCCGGCGACACCTCGAAAGTCTACCGCCATCCCGACACCATGCGCGTGGCGCAGGTGTTTTCCGATCCGCCGCTCAATATTGTCGGCATCGAGAAGAAAAACGGCACCGTGCAATATGCCGGTGGCATCCAGGCACCGGCCAGCGGGCTTTACGCTTCGTTGGCCGACGGGCCCTATCGGGTCGGCTTCCGCGCCCACCAGCTCGAAGTCGCCAACGGCATCGCCGGCCGCCACGCGTTTCAGGCCACGGTGACCGTGACCGAAATCACCGGTTCGGAAAGTTTCGTGCATCTCAACCGTGATGCATCGAACTGGGTCGCGGTGCTGCAAGGCGTCCACGAATTCGAGCCGGGTCACGTGCTCGACGCGGTGCTCGATCCCGACAATCTCTTTGTGTTCGATGCTGCCGACCGTCTGGTCGCGGCGCCGACCCAAAATAACAGGTGAGGGAGATGCCGCATGGCCCGCATTGACCTCGTCGATCTCGCGCACTCCTACGGCGGCAATGACGCCGCGCCCGAATCATTCGCGCTAAAGCCGGTGACGATGACCTGGCGGCAGGGCGGCGCCTATGCGCTGCTCGGCCCCAGCGGCTGCGGCAAGACCACGCTATTGAACCTGATTTCCGGGATCGTGACGCCGTCGCGCGGAAAAATCCTGTTCGACGGCGCCGATATCACGCCGCTGTCAACCCAGAAGCGCAATATCGCGCAGGTGTTCCAGTTTCCGGTGATCTACGACACCATGACGGTCGGGCAGAATCTTGCATTTCCCCTTAAGAACCGCGGCGTGCCGAAAGCCGAGGTCGACGCGCGCGTCAGGCAAATCGCCGACCTGCTCGATCTTACACCGCATCTCGATCGCAAGGCGACACGGCTGACCGCGGACGCCAAGCAGAAGATTTCGCTCGGCCGCGGCCTGGTCCGGTCCGACGTCGCCGCCATCCTGTTCGACGAGCCGCTGACTGTGATCGATCCCGAACTGAAATGGCAGCTGCGCTCGAAGCTGAAGGCGCTGCACCGCGACCTCGATCTCACGATGATCTATGTCACCCATGACCAGACCGAGGCGCTGACCTTTGCCGATACGGTGGTCGTCATGCATGACGGCCGCGTGGTGCAGAGCGGCACGCCGGCCGAACTGTTCGACAAGCCCGCGCATACGTTCGTCGGCTATTTCATCGGCTCGCCCGGCATGAACATCGTGCCGGCCGAGGTGAGGGGCCGCGAGGCCCGGATCAGCGGTCATCCGATCGCGCTGAATCGCGGCTATGACGGCCTGCCGCCGGGTGCGAAGATCGAGATCGGCGTCCGTCCGGAATTCGTCGACGTCGCCGCCCCCGCGCCGGGATTGCTGTCCGCCAATATCGAGCGCATCGACGATCTCGGCCGGGTGCGCTTTGCGCGGGTGCGGATCGGCGATGCGAAATTCGCCGCGCGCGTGCCGCCGGGCTTTTCAGTGAGCGGCGACACCGCTGGCCTCGTTTTCGATCCGTCGCATGTTCACGTCTATGCCGACAGCCGTCTGGTCGAGGGAACGGCC
>JBOHIT010000586.1:0-11078 GCA_050726155.1 Bradyrhizobium sp. | reverse complement strand
GATCTATCGATCGCGAAGAAGCTGGAACAGCTTGGCGCCGAGGTCGAGGCCAATGACGCGATAAGGGTGCTGGTGATCCAGGGCGAAGGCCGCGCTTTCAGCGCCGGTGGCGATCTGCAGACCATCGGTGCTGCGGCGGCCACGGACACCATCGCCCCCGTGGTCGGAGAATTGCTGAAGCACTATCACGCCTTCATCGAGACGGTGCGGCGAATGCCGAAGATCGTGCTGTCGAGCGTTCACGGCTCGGCGGCGGGCGCCGGCATGGGGCTCGCTTTCGTGACCGATCTCTGCATTGCGGCCGAGGACGCCCGCTTCACGCCGGCTTACGCCAAGATCGGCGTCTCGCCGGATGGCGGCAGCACGGTTGGCATGGTCGGCACCGTCGGCACGCGCCGCGCGCTGCAACTGTTTCTGGCGGAAGACAGTTTTTCGGCACAGCAAGCCCACGATTGGGGCCTGGTCGCGCGCGTCGTTCCGGCGGCAGAACTGAAAGCTGCGACGCAAAAGTTTGCCGAACGACTGGCGCAGAACCCGCCGGCGGCGATCAGCGGCACCAAGTCGCTGGTGTACCAGGCCGCGGTGACACCGACCAAGCAGCAGCTCGATGCCGAGGAAGAGAAGATCATCGCGGCCATGAATACCGACGAGTTCCGCGTTGCGGTGAAGAAGTTCACCAGCAAGGGAAAGTAGGCGTGCTACCGTCGTCCCGGTGAAGACCGGAACGACGGAGAGATTAGTTCGGGCAGATATACCCGGTCCCTCCGGGTGCCTTGAAGCAGCCGACCGACTCCGGGATCACCTGCTTCGGCAGCCACAGCACCACTTTCGGGAAATAGATCGCGAAGGCGATGGTGACCAGGAACACCACGTAGATCGGCAGCGCCGCGCGCAGGGCGCTGGAAAATTTGACGCCGACGAATTTCGAGGCCATCAGCAGCACCAGTCCGTAAGGCGGGGTGATCAGGCCGAAAGCCAGGGTCGCGATCAGCACCACACCCATATGTACGGCGTTGATGTCGCCGGCCTGCGTCAACGTATTCACCAGTGGCATGAAGATGATGATAGTCGGCACCGGTTCGATGAAATCGCCGACCACGGTGAACAGCAGCACCAGAAGCAGCATCATCAGATGCGGATCGTTGCCGGCGAGCGACGTGATCCAATCCGCGATCACGGAAGCGCCGTGCAGATAGGCGAGCATCCAGCCAAAGGCGTTGGCGGCGCCGATGGTGATCAGCGGCAGTGAGAAGATCAGTCCAGCGAGACAGAAATCATACGGGATATTCTTGATGTGACCGCGGTTGAGCGCCGGGATCACCACGACGATGATCCAGATCACCGCGACCACGCCGGCTTCGGTCGGCGTAAAATAGCCGGTGAGGATGCCGCCGAGCAGGATCGCCGGAATCATCAGCGGCAACGCCGCATCGCCGGCGGCGAAGATCACCTGGCGCAGCGGCGCGCGCGGCTTCTGCATGCCGGTGGGCCCGAAAAAGTAACAATAGATCATCAGGCCGAAGCCGATCATCATCCCCGGCACCACGCCCGCCATGAACAGCCCGGCGATCGAGACATTGCCGACGGCGCCATACACCACCGCGGTAATGCTCGGCGGCACCAGGGCGGCGATGGTCGAGGCGGACGCGATGATCGCGGCGATAAAGGCCGGGCTATAGCCCTCTTTCTTCATCGGCCCACCCAACGCCCGGCTCATCACCGCCACGTCGGCGGTGGTCGATCCCGACATTTCCGAGAAGAACATCGAGAACACCACGACAACCTGCGACAGCCCGCCCCTGATGTGCCCAACCAGCGACAGCGACAGATTGGCTATTCGAACCACCACATTGGCCGAACTCATGAGTTCGCCGACCAGCAGGAAGAACGGTATCGCCAGCAACGCTTCGGAATCGACGCCGTCGAACACTTTCTGGATAATCGCCGCCAGCGACACATCGGCCAGAATCGCGCCGATGAACACGCCGGCCAGCAGCGAGAACGGCACCGGCACGCCGAGATAACCGAAAAACAAAAAGCAGAACGTCATCAGGCCGAGGATGATGGGCGCGCTCACAGGCCGGCCCTCGTATCGGCGGGGGGCATATCGCGGTCAATTTCCGGCGGTTCGGGATGGTCAAATCCGTTGCGGATACCGTTGACCAATTGTTCAACGGTGAACAGCACGATCAGGATCCCTGACAAGGGAATCACCGCATAGAGTGATGCGATCGGCGTGCCCGACGGCAGACGAAAACTGCCAAAACCCCGGAGGTAGTTGAGGTAGCCGAACCAGATCAGGCAAAAAGCGACGCCGAGGACCGCAACGCGAATGATGATCTCGACGACCAGGCGCGGCGTGCCGTGCAACGCCTCGGAGATCGCGGTCAGGTACAGATGATCGTTGCGGCGGGTAGCGACCGCGGCGCCGATGAAAATGGCATAGATGAACAGCGTGGAAGTGACTTCCTGCAGCCAGAGCCAAGGATGGCCGATGGTCCGGGTGACGATGTCGGCCGTCACCGACAGCGAGAAGCCGAAGCACAGCACGCCGCAGACGATCATCAGCACCAGTTCGAGCTTGTCGAAAGCCGGCCATTTCAGGTGATGCTGCCGCTGCAGCACCAGTTTGTCGGCGATGGACATTGTCAATACTCTCTGTCGTCCTCCTCGTCGTCCCGGCGAAGGCCGGGACCCATAACCACCGGGGCCAGAGACGAGAGAAGGTTTCGCCCTCTGTGCCCAACATCTTCGGCAGGGAGTATGGGTCCCGGCCTTCGCCGGGACGACGCGTGGAAAGTTGGAAGCCTGTGAGTCTAATTGACCGCCCGGATCAGGTTCTTGACTTTCTCAGCGTGCGGGCCGAGCTCCTTGGCGAGCTTGTCGAGATAGGGGTCGGCGATGGTCGTAAAGGCCTTCTTGTCGACATCGGTGACGACCTTGACGCCGATCGATTTCAGCTTGGCCGCTGCGGTCTTTTCGAGCTCAAAGGCCTTCCCCGGCTCCTTCTGGCTGACTTCATCGCCCGCCGCCAACACCCACTTCTTCTGTTCGGCCGAAAAACTCTGCCACGCCTTGTCGCTGACAAACACCAACGCGTTGTTGGCTTCGTGCTCGGTGATGTTGAGCACGGGCGCCACTTCGTAGTGCTTGTTGACGAGGTAGACGTTGATGCTGTTTTCGGCGACATCGACCACGCCGGTCTGCAACGAGGTGTAGACGCTGCCGAACGGCATGTGCACGGTCTGTGCGCCGTAAAGCGGGAACATCAGGTCCTCGGTGGCAGTCGCCTGGACGCGAACTTTCAGTCCCTTGACGTCGCCGACGTTGCGGATTTCCTTCTTGGAGTACATGTGACGTACGCCCTGCGAGCCGGTCGCGATGACGTGCAGGCCCTGGGTGGTCTCGTCGATCATGGTCTTGAGCGCTTCGAAGACCTTTGGATCGGCCAAACCCTTGATCACGTGAGCTTCGTCGCGAAACAGGAAATGCAGCGACATCACGCCGGCCTGCGGCGAGATCGTCGCGGTGTTGGCCGAGGAGATGATCGCGAAATCGATATCGCCGGCCTTGACCAGTTGCAGGAGCTGCGGCTCCTGTCCGAGCTGCGCGCCCGGATACTGATCGATGATCATGGAGCCCTTGCTCAATTCCTTGAGCTTGTCGGCGAACAGGTCGCCCGCGATCGAGTAGCCGGTATTGCGTGGCTGGTCGTAGGCAAAACGATAACGCTTCACGTCTTGCGCGCTGGCGGTTGCGGCAAGCGTGAGCGCCGCAGCGACGATCGCCGATCCGATGATTTTTCCCAAGCTTCCCATGATGCTTCCCCCTGTTTTGATTTTGGGGGATCAAACCATTGGGATCATTGGATTGTCAATAAAGCATCCCGGAATTTAGCCAGTCGAACCGATTTTATCGCTTTGCAGCACATAATTATCGACAATTCATGACAAGAAGCCCTAACCCTTCCCCTCGCCGCGCATGAAATCGAAATCGCAGCCTTCGTCGGCCTGCAGGATGGTCTCGTTGAACAGATGCGCGTAACCGCGCCTGGCCCAATCGGGTGTGGTGGGCGGCGCCAGCGCGGCCTGGCGTTTTTCGAGTTCGGCAGCATCGACCAGGAGGTCGATGCTGCGTTTGGCGACATCGAGCCGGATCATGTCACCGTTCCTCACCAGAGCCAGCGGACCGCCGACGGCGGATTCCGGCGTGATGTGCAGCACGATGGTGCCGAAAGCCGTCCCGCTCATGCGCGCGTCCGATATCCGCACCATGTCCTTGACGCCCGCGCGCCCGAGTTTCTTCGGGATCGGCAGATAGCCCGCTTCCGGCATCCCAGGTGCGCCCTTGGGACCAGCGTTACGCAGCACCAGCACGTCGTCGGCGTTGACGTCGAGCGCGGGATCATCGACCCGCAGCGTCATGTCTTCGACCGACTCGAACACCCCGGCGCGGCCGGTATGCTGCAACAATTTGGTACTCGCCGCCGAATGCTTGATCACGGCGCCGCGCGGCGCGAGGTTGCCGTGCAACACCGCCATCGCGCCTTCCGGCTTGATCGGACTTTTTCGCGCGCGGATGACGTCCTGCCCTGGCACCTCTTCGGCGCCCGCGACCACGTCGCGCAGCGTCGCGCCGGTGATGGTTTTTGCATCGAGATCGATGAGATCGCCGAGCTGCGCCATCAGTTTTGGCAGGCCGCCGGCATGATGGAAGTGCTCCATGTAATGCTCGCCCGACGGCTTAAGGTCGATCAGGACAGGCACCTCGCGGCCGAGCTTGTCAAAACCTTCGAGGTCGATGCGGTGTTTGGTGCGGTTGGCGATCGCGGTCAGGTGGATGAGGCCGTTGGTCGATCCGCCGATCGCCTGCAGCACGACCTGGGCGTTCCGGAACGAAGCGGCAGTCAAAAATTCACTCGGCCGCGGCCCCTTGGCCTTGGCCAGCGCGGCGGCGACCTTGCCGCTCGCCTCCGCCGAGCGAAAGCGCTCGGCATGCGGCGCCGGAATCGTCGCGCTCATCGGCAACGACAGGCCCAGCGCTTCGGTGATGCACGCCATCGTGGACGCCGTCCCCATCACCATGCAGGTGCCGACCGACGGCGCGAGCCGGCCGTTGACGGCTTCGATCTCGACATCGTCGATTTCACCGGCACGGTATTTTCCCCAGAGCCGCCGGCAATCGGTGCAGGCGCCCAGCACCTCGCCCTTGTGATGCCCGACCACCATCGGCCCCACGGGAATCACGACGGTCGGCAAATCCGCGCTGACTGCGGCCATGATTTGCGCCGGCAAGGTCTTGTCGCAGCCGCCGATCACGACAATGGCGTCCATCGGCTGGGCGCGGATCATCTCCTCGGTATCCATCGCCATCAGATTGCGCAGATACATCGAGGTCGGATGCGAGAAACTTTCGGCGATCGAGATGGTCGGAAACACCATCGGCATCGCGCCGGTCAGCATCACGCCGCGCTTCACCGCTTCGATGATCTGCGGCACATTGCCATGGCAGGGATTGTAATCGCTGTAGGTATTGGTGATGCCGACGATCGGGCGATTGAGCGCGTCGTCGGAATAACCCATCGCCTTGATGAAGGCTTTGCGCAGGAACAGCGAGAAGCCAGCATCGCCATAACTCGCCAGTCCCTTGCGCAGCCCGTCGTCAGCCATCTTTTTGTTCCCTGTCGCTGTAGGTTCGCACTTAAGGAGCCCACGTAATTATTGTCAATATTTGATATTCGGCACCGAAACTGCGTCGTTTTGCCATCAATCTTGCAATATTATTGACAATAATGATCGTGCGTGCTGATTTCCGTCGATGAGCGGAAGCGAGCAACCATGAACCAGCCGCTGCGCATTGGCCTTGTTGGCGCCGGCATGGTGAGCCGTCATCACCTGATCGCCTGGGCCAGTATAGCAGATCAGGCACGCGTCGTGGCGGTCGCCGATCCCTCGGTCGACAATGCCGCGCGCCGGGCGAGCGAATTCGCGATACCCAACACCTACGCCAGTGCCGAAATGATGCTGGCGGCCGGCGAACTCGACGCCATCGATATCGCCGCGCCCCGCGAGATGCACGCGCCGCTGGTGCGGCTTGCGGCAGCAAGGCGTCTGCCGGTGCTGTGCCAGAAGCCGCTGGCGCCGAACCTGCAGCAGGCAACCGACCTCGCCGCCGAGGTCAGGGATCTGACGCGCCTGATGGTGCACGAGAACTGGCGTTTTCGCGGCTACTATCGCGACGCTGCGGCGTGGCTGCGCGAGGGCCGCATCGGCAATGTCAAACAGGCCCAGCTCACTTTGCTGACGTCGGGCGTGCTACCGGGACCGGACGGATTGTGCCCCGCGCTGGAGCGGCAGCCGTTCATGCGCCGCGAGAAGCGCATGCTGGTCGCGGAGGTTCTGATCCATCACCTCGATACGCTGCGGATGCTGCTGGGGCCGTTGCGCGTGACCGCAGCGGCGCTTTCGCGCTCCAGCGAGCAACTCGTCGGCGAAGACTGCGCGGCGATCCAGCTTCAGGGCGCGAACGGCGCCGGCGTCACGCTGTTTGCGAGCTTTGTCGCGCACGGCCATCCGGCGACCCAGATCGACCGGCTGGAAATTCTGGGCGACAAGGGAGCCATCAAGCTCGATGGGGCACGGCTCACCTGCTCGGGCGTTTCGCCGCAGGAGAGGGTTTACGATCTCGCCATTGAATATCAGGGGTCCTATAACCGGACCATCGCACATTTCGTGCAATCGTTGCGGGACAGCACGCCGTTCGAGACCGCACCGCAGGATAATCTCGAGACCATGCGGCTGGTGGAAGACTGCTATCGGCTGTCGGGCTGGGAGGCTTTGCAATGAAGCCGCAGGAATTGCCAACTGAGGCTTCCGCGCTGACGCGCGAGGAAGAGCAGGCGGAGGTGATCCGCCGGCTCGAGGAAGACATCATCTTTGGCCGCTTCGCGCCGGGCTCGCGGCTGGTCGAAGACACGCTGATGACGCGTTACCGCGCCAGCCGCCATTTCGTGCGCCAGGGCCTGTTTCAGCTCGAACGCCAGGGCATCGTGCTGCGCGAGAAGAACATCGGCGCCACCGTGCGGTTCTATTCGGCCGAGGAAGTGCGGCAGATCTACGAAGTGCGCGAAATGCTGACACGGCAGGCCGCGCTGATGATCGCCCTGCCCGCGTCAGCCGGCCTGATCGAGCAGCTCAGCGAGTTGCAGCGGCACTATTGCGCCAGGGCCGACGCGCAGGATCTGCGCGGCATCCACGAGGCCAATGACGCTTTCCACGTTGCGTTGTTCTCCGCCTGCGGCAATCCCTATCTGGTGCAATCGCTGCAGGACTACATGAACCTCACACTGCCGATGCGCGCCAAGAATCTGGCCGACAAAGAAGGGCTGGCGCTGTCACGGCGCCAGCATGAACTGATGATCGAGCTGCTGAGGGGCCGCGACAGCTGGGCTCTGGCGCAGCTCTGCGTCGATCACATGCAGTTCAGCAAATCGGATTATCTTGGGCGCATCGCGGAGGATGAGGCCGAGAGGTGACGGAAATCATTTCCAGTCCACGATCCGGCTCTTGTCGCCGCTGAACTCCATGCCGCAGAACGTGCCGCCCTGGTAGAAATCGCTGACGGGATCGGCCGGCAGCTTGGCCTGCTCGGCCATCGCATGCTCGCGATGATCTTCGCCGCGGCCGGTCGGGCGATAGCCGAGGTCGTAAGCGCGATGGTTGTCCCACCAGGCGCGCTCGTTGTAGGACGCTCCGTAGAAGATCTCGAAATGGATGTCGGGATGTTCGAGCCCGATCCGGCACAGCTGCACCAGATCTTCCGGCTTCAGCCAGATCGCGAGCCGGCGGTGATCCAGCGGCCGCTCGCCGAAATTGCCGATGCGCAAACATGTCACGCCAAGCCCGTGCTTGTCGGCATAGAGCGAGCCGACCGCTTCGCCAAACACCTTGCTGACACCATAGCGGCTGTCCGGGCGCGCGGTCACATCGGTGCCGATCCGGTGGTGGCGCGGGTAGAAGCCGACCGCGTGGTTCGACGACGCAAACACCACGCGCTTGACGCCCTTCTTGCGCGCCGCCTCGAACAGATTGTAGCCACCGATGATGTTGGACTGCAGGATCGAGTCCCACGGACCTTCGACTGAATAGCCGCCGAAATGCAGGATGCCGTCGACGCCCTCGCAGATCGCCTCGACCTGCGCGGCATCGGCCAGATCGGCCGCCTTGAATTTTTCATTCGCGCCGAGGTCTGCAGGCGCCTTCAAGTCGCTCAACAGCAGATCCGGATAGATCGGCGGCAGCAATTTGCGCAGGCTGGTGCCGATACCCCCGGCCGCGCCGGTCATCAATATACGTGGCATTGCTTCCCTCTTCGTTGCGACCGATTTGCGATCGCTGGCCGAGAATGATAGCAAACCAAACCGCGAGGAAACGCAACAGCAACGAGAACAGCAAATGTCCGAGGCAACATCCCGCGCCGGCTGGCAGCCGGCGACATATTATCCCGATCCGGCAATCCACGCGCTCGACCCGCGCTTCGAAAAATACTGGCTGAAGCTGTCGGCGGTGGAACGACTGACCACCGGCATGCGCTGGGCGGAAGGTCCGGTGTGGTTCGGCGACGGGCGCTATTTGCTGTGCAGCGACATTCCCAACAACCGCATCGTCAAATGGGACGAGGAGACCGGCGCGGTCAGCCACTACCGCAAGCCGTCGAATTTCGCCAACGGCCATACCCGCGACCGCCAGGGCCGGCTGATCACCTGCGAACATGGTGGCCGCCGCGTTACCCGCACCGAATATGACGGATCGATTACGGTGCTGATGGATTCCTTCAACGGCAAGCGGCTGAATTCGCCGAATGACGTCGTCGTGAAATCGGACGGTTCGATCTGGTTCACCGATCCGATTTTCGGCCTGCTCGGTAATTACGAGGGCTACAAGGCCGAACCCGAACTCGACATGAACGTCTACCGGATCGACGGCGCCACTGGAAAGGCGACCATTGTTGCCGAAGGCGTTTTGGGGCCGAACGGGCTTTGCTTCTCGCCGGATGAGAAGATTCTCTACGTGATCGAATCCCGGGGTGTGCCGACCCGCAAGATTCTTGCCTATGACGTTTCGCCCGGCGGCGACACGGTTTCCAACAAGCGCGTGTTCGTCGACGCCGGCCCCGGCACGCCGGACGGCATGCGCTCCGACATCGACGGCAATCTGTGGTGCGGCTGGGGCATGGGTGATCCCGAGCTCGACGGTGTCGTCGTATTCGCGCCCGACGGCGTCATGATCGGCCGCATCGCGCTGCCCGAGCGCTGCGCCAACCTCTGCTTCGGCGGGTTGAAGCGCAACCGGCTGTTCATGGCGGCGAGCCAGTCGATCTACGCGCTATATGTGAACACACAGGGCGCGCTCGGGGGATAGGCTCCCCTGCCCGCGCCTAACCCTTCTTTTCCTGCGCAGCGGCGGTCTGCTTGGCCAAGCCCTCTTCGAACGCTTTTTCCAGCGTCGCGGCATAGGCGTTGAACTCGCCGGGATTGACGAACGGATTGGGCGCGCCATCCGCGAGTTTGGCGCGCTTCTCTGCCATCTTGTACATTTCCGGATGCGGCGCGAGCAGGACATCCACCTTCATGTCCCTGGCCCGCGCGAACGTCTTCTTGTAGTCGGCAACGATCGCAGGATAGGTCGGGTTGGTCACGAGGCGGTTCAGCGCCACGGTGCCGCTGCAGAAGATCAGGACCGAGCGGGTGGCGTCGCCGTCCCTCACCGAAAATTCCCAGCTGGTGCAGCCCGGCGAATGGCCGGGCGTTTCGCGCGCGGTGAGCTTTACATCGCCTGATGTGACCGTGTCGCCTTCACGCACCGTGCGGTCCACCTTGACCGGCGGGAAATTCAGCACGGTTTCCTCCCGTGCGCCCGGATAATAGCCGCCTTCGAGCAGCGGCTTGTCGGCTTCGCCCGCAATGAGCTGGCCGCCGCTGGCCGCCTTCATTTCGGCGAGGCCGCCGGTGTGATCGATATGCGCATGGGTGTTGACGAGATATTTGATGTCGGTGACCTTGAAACCGAGTTTTTCGATGTTGCCTTTGATCTGCGACGTCGCCTCCGGCATCACGGTGTCGACCAGGATGTGTCCTTGCGGTGACGTGATCAGATAGGACGCGAGGCCGTTGGTTCCGACATAGTAGACGTTGCCGATGATCTTGAACGGCTCGGTAGGCTTGTTCCACGCCAACGTGAGGGTCGCGAGCAGATCCTTGAGGCTCTGGGCCTGCGCTGCGCCGGTCAACGGAATCAGCGCGACAAGTGCAATCAGCAATTTCCTCACGTTCACTCTCCCTTGTTCTTTTCTTGTCTTTGCGCCAGGCGGCTGCCGTCAATGCATGTCCCAACCCGACGACGATGCACTGTAACGAAAATGCCGGCTGCTTTAGGGCAGCCGGCACTCTTTCGAATCGACGACGCGAGCGTCGTATCGGTTACGCGGCGTTGTAGCCGGCGACCGCCTTCACTTCGAGATATTCTTCCAGACCGTACTTGCCCCACTCGCGGCCGTTGCCGGACTGCTTGTAGCCGCCGAACGGCGCGGTGCGGTCGTTCGGAACGCCCTGCAGATTGACGTTGCCGGCGCGGATCTGCTTGCCGACGCGACGCGCGCTTTCCACGGTGTCACCGGTGACGTAACCGGCCAGACCATACGGCGTGTCGTTGGCGATCTTGACGGCTTCGGCCTCGTCCTTGGCGCCGAGGATCGTGAGCACCGGCCCGAAGATTTCTTCGCGCGCGATGGTCATGTCGTTGGTGACGTCGGCGAAGATGGTCGGGCGGACATAGAAGCCCTTGTTGACGCCCTCGGGGAGACCGGGACCGCCGGCGACGAGCGTCGCACCTTCCTCGATGCCCTTGTGGATCAGCGCCTGGATCTTGTCCCACTGGATGCGGGACACGACCGGGCCGATCGTAGTGCCTTCGGCGCGCGGATCGCCCGCCTTGGTCTTTTCGGCGACGCCCTTGGCGATGGCGGCGACTTCCTTCATCTTCGACAGCGGCACGATCATCCGCGACGGCGCGTTGCACGAC
>JBOHIT010000585.1:0-6988 GCA_050726155.1 Bradyrhizobium sp. | reverse complement strand
TTCCCGGCCAGATCTGGCTTGGGCATCTCTCCGACCGCATCGGGCGCGAATGGATCTGGACGATCAGCTGCCTGGGCTTTGCGATCTGCTTTGCGGCGCTGATCGGACTGAAATTCGCGCCGGTCTTGCCGCTGGTCTATCTGATGATCGTGACCCAGGGCGTGCTCGGCTACGGCCTCACGTCCGTCATGGGCGCGGTGGTGCTCGAAATCTTTCAGGGCAAGCAGTACGGCAGCATCTTCGGCACCATCATGCTGGCGGCGCTGGCCGGCGGCGCGGCCGGACCGTGGGCAACCGGATTCCTGTTCGACCGCTATGGCAGCTACACGCTGGCGTTCGCGATCGGCATTGCCGTCAGCGCGCTGTCGGCGTTCGCGATCTGGCAGGCCTCGCCACGCAAGGTAAGGGCGGTGGCGGGGCAGTTGCACAAGCTGCAGGACGGCGGTTGAGTTTTATGCCGTGAACTCAAAAATCTGCTGGGCGAACAGCTTGCCAGAGTCCGCTATGCCCCGATAGCCGACGTATTGCTGCGTAGCAGGGAAACGATGCTAAGTGCCAACAGCGGAAGTGGTGTCTGAAGATGGATGAGCGTCCCTATCGCTACGTTTTCCGAGTTAGGAGGAGCGAAAACCGGTTGGGTCGATACCTCGGTTCGAGGCGACGTAGTCGATCTCACCGCGTGTGATACCAATGTCCCCAAGCTCGCTGTCCGTCAGGCGACACAGCTGGGTTCGCAGCCTCTCACGTTTGCGCCACTCCTGAAATGCATTCCAATACGTTTCGAGAGGACTGTAGACCTGCCGCTTTGCGGTTGCCGGTCCCAGCCCGGCGGTCCCGTGGATTGTGCTCATTGCGGTGTGTCCTGTCTGGACTGATTCACCGGGCGAAGTTGCCGCAAGATGCGCGGGCGCGCTTAACTGGCGGCTTACATTTCCCTTACCGATAGCTTATTCTTCCGCACGATAGGGGATTCAGAGGTGACCCCGAGAAGGAATGGCAAACCTGCGTTATCTCTTCGAGGATTACACGCTCAACACCGAAAGGCGTGAGCTGCATCGCGGGGCGGATGCGGTGTCGATCACACCGCAAGTTTTTGACCTGCTCGATTACTTGATTCGAAACAGGGAGCACGTCGTCAGCAAGGACGACCTCATCAGCGCCGTCTGGAACGGACGTATCGTTTCGGACGCGGCCCTGACGACCCGACTGAATGCCGCTCGGAGCGCAATCGGCGACACGGGCGAGAAGCAGCGTCTAATTAGAACATTGCCGCGCAAAGGCTTCCGCTTCGTCGGCACAGTGCGGGAAGCGCAAAGGCCAGCAATTGCGCCAGTCGGCTCGGCGCAGAGCGGCGAAACAGCGCAAACGTCACCTTCGCCACCTCGTCTCTCCATAGTTGTACTGCCCTTTGGCAACCTCAGCAGCGATCCAGAACAAGACTATTTCATCGATGGTGTAACCGAGAACTTAACAACGGACTTGTCGCGCATCGACGGCTTGTTCGTAATCGCCCGGAACAGCGCGTTCTCATACAAGGGCAAAGCAATCGACGTACGGCAAGTCGCCCACGAGTTGAACGTCCGCTATGTGCTTGAAGGTTCGATGCAGCGCAGCGGCAAGCGGCTTCGAGTGAACGTGCAGCTCATCGATGCTGAAAGCCGCAAACATCTTTGGGCCGAGCGCTTCGACAAGCCTGTCGCCGATCTTTTCGATATGCAGGACGAAATCGTATCGAGGCTGGCCCACTCGTTAGGTGCCCAACTCATTGTAGCCGAGGCACGACAAGCGGAGCGCTCGTCTCATCCCGATGCAATCGACCTGTTCTTTCAGGGTACTGCCCGCTTCTATAAGGGGCCGATGACCCCTGAGCACATGACCCAGGCGCGCGGCTTTTTTGAACGTGCCCTGGCGATCGACCCCCGAGGTATCGGGGCGATCGGAGCGATGATCGGCATGGCAAACATCGATCTGACAATGGGAGCCGACCTGTTAACGGACGAACGAGCCGCGCTCCTTTCGGCAGCCGAGGCGAACGTGATCAAAGCACTTTCACTGGCCCCCGACGTTGCAGCGGCACACATGATCCTGGCTCTCGTCTACATTGTAACAAACCGCGCTGCGCAAGGGATTGCCGAATGCGAGCAAGCATTAACTCTTAATCGTAATTTGGCCTATGCTCATGGCGCTATTGGTTTAGCCAAATTCTATATGGGTCGTCCTACCGAGACTGAAGGCCATGTACTCGAGGCTTTCCGTCTGTCCCCTCGCGATAACGGTGCCTACCGGTTGATGCGTTTTGTGGGCGTGGCCAAGCTACAGCTCGGCGCGGATGCCGAAGCCGTCGATTGGCTACGACGAAGCATTAAGGCCAACCGCACTCATCCTCTTGCCCATTTTTCGCTCGCCGCTGCCTTGGGCTTGCTTGGCGCGCTGGATGAGGCGCGAACCGCTGCGAAAGCGGGATTTGCGCTCAATCCAGGCTTTACCATCCGCCGCTTGCGCGCCGCCAAAATAAGCGACAATCCAATTTATCTCGCTGGACAAGAGCGCCTCTGTGAGGGGATGCGCATAGCCGGGGTGCCGGAGGGGTAATGTCCGTTCTGGGTCATTCGCGACCGAGCGAAGCCAGCAGCGAGTTCGGCCAAGTCCGCCATGTGGCCGAGAGCGGAAGAAGGTTCAGAGTGTTAGCGGCTCCGCGACGGATATGATTCAAGCTCCGAAACCCGGAGCTACGAATCGTGCGCACGAACTCAGCGACTATGAATGGACCGCCATCAGACCGATGCAATTCCACTTCGCTCGAATTCGATGCTCAGACCGATCCAGCGCCGATGGCGCGTCTGAGATCACTGATGGCGCGCAGAAAACTGTCGGCCGGCGTGGTCTCGGGATCGATCAGGCGATGCAGGCGGAAGCCATCCTCCATCGCGAGCACGATCGCCCCCATCCAGGCCGGGTCGATCGCCGGATTCCAGCCGCTGTTCTTCGACGTGGTTTCGAGGATGTCGGTGATCAGCTTGCGCCCGGCGCGCAGGCGCTTGGCGAGTTCGGGCCGGCGCTTTTCGGCGCGCGCGACGAACAGGATCATTTCCATGTGCAGCAGGGGCGAGCGGCCGAGCGGATCCTGCTTGCTGCGATCCATGGTCTTCAGCGCTTCGATAAAGTCGGCGAGGTTCTGGTGCCGGGCGAGCAGGTCGAGGTTGCGCCGGACGGTTTGCTCGAGGTGATCCTCGAGCATCGCGATGATCAACTCGTCCTTGCTCTTGAAATTCGAATAGAATGCCCCGCGCGAAAAGCCGGCCGCGGCGGCGAGGGTTTCGATGCTGGCGCCGCCGATGCCCTGTTCCTCGAACACGCGCGCGGCCGCCTCGAATAGCTTGTCGCGGGTATCGTCCCTGGTCGGTCTGGTTCGCAACCTTGACATCGGCGGATTTTAGGTCATTATGCAACTCAATACAACTGTGTATCGAGTTGCAAGCTTATCTGCCGCCGAAACGCTGAAAAATAACGTCAAAACAATGCGGTGTGGAAAACAAGCGAGGTCACGATGAACGAGCATGTTCAGACTGCGACGAGCGAACCGCTTTTCAATCCGTTGTCGCCCGAATTCATCCGCAATCCCTATCCGCATTATGAGCGGATGCGCACCACCGATCCGCTGCATCTGACGCCGCTCGGCGTCTATGTCGCGAGCCGGCACGCCGAGGTCAGCCTCGTGATGCGCGACAAGCGCTTCGGCAAGGATTACGTCGAACGCACGATCCGCCGCTACGGCCCGAAGATCATGGAAGAACCGGTCTTCCGCAGCATGGGTCACTGGATGCTGCAGCAGGATCCGCCCGACCACACCCGCCTGCGCGGACTGGTGGTGAAGGCATTCACCGCGCGCCGGGTCGAGGACATGCGCCCGCGCATCCAGCAGGTCGTCGACGACACGCTCGACCGGATCATCCCCCAGGGGAAAATGGATCTGATCGAGGATTTCGCATTCCGCCTGCCGGTCACCATCATCTGCGACATGCTCGGAATTCCGGAAGAGCACCGCGAGACGTTCTATTCCGGTTCGCGCGATGGCGGACGGTTGCTCGATCCGGTGCCGCTGTCGCCGGCCGAGATCCAGCAGGGCAATGCCGGCAACGCGCTGGCCGCGATGTATTTCCAGCAATTGTTCGAGTTGCGGCGGAAGAATCCCGGCGACGATCTGATCACGCAGTTGGTGCAGGCCGAGGAGGAGGGCAGCAAGCTCTCCAATGAAGAGCTCACCGCCAACATCATCCTGCTGTTCGGCGCCGGTCACGAGACCACGGTCAATCTGATCGGCAACGGCCTGCTGGCGCTGTATCGCAATCCGGACCAGTTGGCGCTGCTGAAAGCCAAGCCTGAGCTGATCACCAACGCGATCGAGGAGTTCCTGCGCTACGATTCCTCGGTGCAGCTGACCGGCCGGGTGGCGCTGGAAGACATCGAAGACCTCGGCGGCAAGCGAATCCCGAAGGGCGAGTCCGTGCTGTGCCTGCTGGGCTCGGCCAACCACGACCCGGCGGTTTATCCCGATCACCCGGAACGTCTCGACATCACCAGGCCCAATGTGCGGCCGCTGTCCTTTGGCGGCGGCATTCACTTCTGTCTCGGCGCCCAGCTGGCGCGCATCGAGGCCGAGGTCGCGATCTCGACCCTGCTGCGCCGCTTGCCGGACCTGCGGCTGGATGACGCGGTGAACCCGGAATGGCGGCCGACCTTCGTGCTCCGCGGCCTGAAGCGTCTACCCGCCAGCTGGTAGCCGCTCGCCTCGACGTTAACGAGCCCCGGTTCTGAATAAAAGGGAAACGGAGGGGCTCCGGCGTCGATGCCGCTGTGACTTCGCCACACTTCTCTCTATATATTGACCTGCTCCGGCCTGAGTTCGCGTGGCGCGGTCTGTGCCGGGGCGGCTTCATGGGGAGACACCGTGCAGACGACGCTGCTCGGCTTGGCTATCGCCTTCATTATTGCGCTCGTGGCCGCACTCGTCGGGCCGTACTTCATCGACTGGAATCAATTCCGGCCGCAGTTCGAGGCCGAGGCGACCCGGATCGTCGGCGCGCCGGTGCGCGTCAGCGGCAAGCTCGACGCGCGGCTGTTGCCGGCGCCGTCATTGCAGTTGCGCTCGGTGGTGGTCGGCGGCGCCAACGACCTCGGCAAGGTGCGCGCCGAGAAGCTCGACGTCGAGTTCAGCCTGGGTTCGCTGATGCGCGGCGAAGTACGCGCCACCGAACTCACCATCAACGGCCTGTCGCTCGATCTCGGGCTCGATCCGAAGGGACGGATCGACTGGCCGGCGTCGACCGGAACGGTCAATCTGGGTTCGCTGGCGATCGATCGCCTCAACCTCACCGGCCGGATCGCCCTGCATGACGCGGCCAGCCGCGGCACGCTCGAGCTGAACGACATCGCTTTTTCCGGCGACGTGCGTTCGCTGGCGGGTTCGATCCGCGGCGACGGCAATTTCGTGCTGTCCGGGACGCGCTATCCGTTTCGGGTTTCGTCCGGCCAGACCGCCGACGGCAACGGCACCCGTGTCCATCTGAATATCGATCCCGGCCCAAGGACGCTGTCGGCTGATCTCGACGGCATATTGTCGTTCGAGGCCCGCGCGCCACGTTTCGAAGGCGCCATGATATTGGCGAGCCCGCCCCGCCAGAAGGGTGCCGACGTCGAGACGTCGCAGCCGCCGTGGCGCGTCACGTCCCGGGTCAAGGGCGATTATTCGGCCGCCCGGCTGGAAGCGCTCGAAGTGACGTTTGGTGCGGATGAGCGCGCGCTGAAAATGTCCGGGAATGGCGATCTGCGCTTCGGTGCGTCGCCGCTGCTGCGGGCATCGCTTTCGGCGCGCCAGCTCGATGCCGACAAATTTGCCGCCAGGGACAGCAACAAGGACAGCAAGGACAACAGCGAGCCGGTCCGCGCGATGCCGGCGGCGCGGGCGCTGATGTCGGGCATTCCGCAACTCCCGATCCCGGCGCAGATCGAACTGGCGTCCGAGCAAGTCATGCTGGGCGGCCGTCCATTGCAGGACATCGCCGCCGAACTGCACGGTGATGCGAAATCCTGGAGCGTGCGCAAGCTGGAATTTCGCGCGCCGGGCACGACCCGGGTCTCGCTGAGCGAGGCACCGGCAAAAGGTGCATCGCCTGATCAGTTCAAGGCGGCGCTCAATGTTGAGTCGTCGGATCCGGACACGCTGATGAACTGGCTGCAAGGCCGCGGCGATATCACCACGCGCAGCCAGAAGCCGCTGCGGCTGCGCGGCGACGTTACTATCGCGACCAGCGGCTTTGCCATCGAGGCCATGAAGGCCGAGATCGATGGTGGCGCCGTTGAAGGCCGGATCGCGGTTTCGCACCGCGGCGCCAGTCTTGCCTCCAAGGTCGCCGCGGAGCTGAAAGCCGAACGCCTCGACCTCGATGCGGCCACCGCGTTTGCGCGATCGCTGGCGGGCCCACAAGGGGAATGGCCGGACGAAGGGCAACTCACGCTCGACATCGGCCGCGCCATTGCGGCCGGTCAGGAGTTGCGGCCACTGGTGGCCCGGTTCGGCTATGGGCCGAAAGTGTTCTCGCTCGACCAGTTGAATATCGGTCAGCCCGAAAATGTCGCGCTGGAAGGCGTCGGTCGTTTCGATCGCGTCGGATCGGTCGGCAAGCTGGAACTGCATTCGACGGCGTCGTCGTTTGGCAAGATCACTGCATTGGTGACGCCGTTTGCGCCGTCGCTGGCGGCGCGGCTCAATGCGATGGGCACCAGTCCGGGGCCGGCGCGCGTCAATCTCGCATTCGAACTCACCAAGGGCGCCGGGCAAGCCGATCGCGGCAACGCGCGTGCCGTGATCGACGTCGATGCGCCGCAGCTCAAGGGCGTCACCACGATCACCGCGAAGCCGGCAGTAGCGGCCATCCAGGGTATCGATCTGCAGGCGCTGGGGCGCAGCGAACTCGGTATCGAGTCGAAG